>JBATDH010000383.1:0-31131 GCA_049663365.1 Albidovulum sp.
TTCAGCCGATCCGCCCTGGCAATCTGCAAACGGGCGGTCTTGCAGGCCCGGATGATTTCCTGAAAGAGATCCGACCGTTTTTGTACTAGGATCAGAAAGTCGCCCTCATGCACCGGTCGCGGGCCATCTTTCGTCTCGATCTGTACGCCGCTATCGATCATCTGCCTGATTTCGCCCGCGATCTTGCGCGCCAGAACCACGGCTTCATGCTGGTCCGACATCAGGTCTTTGGGGTCGTACCAATTCTCGGTTTCTGGTTCGGGGGTCTTGGGTATCGGTGCCCAAAGATCAACACGACCCGGCAGATCGGTCTTGTAGGCCATATGCTTGAACTCACCACCCAAGCCGCGATTGAGCCGCTCGTCAAAGGTCAGATCGACCACCCTCAGGATCGCCTCGGAAGAGCGGAACGAATGTTCAAGCGTCAATCGCAACAAGGCGGTGCCGACGGCATCATATTTCTCGCGGAAATGATCATGCATCCGATCAAAGGCCGCCAGATCGGCCCCCTGAAAGGAATAGATTGACTGTTTCTTGTCGCCGACAACAAAGATGGTACGCCCTTGGTTGCGGGCACCTTGGTCGGCGGTGAATTCCTCGGCCAGACGTTCAATCACCTGCCACTGGCCGGGGCTGGTGTCCTGGGCTTCATCCACCAGAATGTGATCGATACCACCATCAAGCCGGAACAGCACCCAGGTCGCAACCGACCTGTCCGACAGCAGCGCCGCCGCGTGGCGGATCAGGTCATCGAAATCGAGCCACCCCCGACCTGCCTTCCGCGCTTCATACCGTGGCAAAAATGCAGCGGCAAATCGATGCAGCGCCAGGGTTTTCTCAGCGGCGGCAAGCGCCACACGCTGGCCCCGTGCCGCCTCAACCCGCAACATCAGCGTTTCAAGCTTCAGAATCAGATGCGCAACAGCACCTTCACTTAAACCCTTGGTCGGAAAGCTTCCAAGCTTCGCCGAAAAAGGACCGGCTTTGGCCTTGGGTCCGTAGAGCAAGACATCTTCCAACACCGAAAGTACCGCAAAATCCGGTCGATCAAAATCACAAACCCGGAGCTTTCTTCCAGCGTCGGAATCGGTTTTGCCACTTGCCAGAAGTATTGGCACCAGATCGGCGAAAAGGGCTGCCTCGTCACCAAGAAATACATCCGCCAACAACTGCCCAGTGCTGGTCTCCTTGGGTAGATCGAAAAGAGCAAGCGCGTCTTCCCATCCAATTTGGTTTGAAAAAGCGTCACTATTCCGGCTGATATTGCCCAAAAGCCCCGACAAATCCTGCCCTGAAAACAACCCCGCAATGGCGTCAAACGCATCTACATCGTCACCCGCCGCCAATTCCTCGGCGATCTCGTCGCGCAGCAGTTTCGCCGCGCGATCATCCATTTCGGTGAAATTCGGCGACACCCGCGCCTCAAGCGGGAAGCGGCGCAAAAGCGATGCACAGAAAGAATGGATGGTTTGGATTTTCAATCCGCCCGGCGTTTCAATCGCACGGGCAAACAGACGCCGAGCCTTGGCCAGTGTTTCGGGGTCGATGGACCCTTCAGCCCCAAGATCGCGTAACGCCTTTCGTAACCGGGCCTCGGGCAACATCGCCCATTCACCCAAACGGGCAAAAAGCCGGTTCTGCATCTCGCTGGCGGCCGCTTTGGTGTAGGTGAGGCACAACACCCGTTGCGGTTCGGTGCCTGCCAGCAGCAGCCGGGCGACCCGATCTGTCAAAACCCGCGTCTTGCCCGACCCCGCATTGGCCGAAAGCCAGGTGGACTGTGCCGGATCGGCGGCGCGTATTTGCTTTTCGCTGGCGGCATCCGGCATTAGCCCACATCCTCCGGTTTGGGTATGTCGCTCATTTCCCATTCACCGAACCGGGCAAGGTGGTCGTAGTCGCCATCCTGACGTGACTCAAACACGGCACGACGCGATGCATAGCCGGTTTCGCGCCGCTGATAGGCGCTGACAAGCAGGTGAAGCTGATCCCATATGCGCGCCAATATATCGCTGTCGGTTGGCACTTCGCGCTCTTTGCCATCGCCGCCCAACTGAATATAGGTAACTGCCTCTACATGCCTGCGGCCAAGTTCGGCAAAGCCGCCACGTTCGGCCATTGCGGCTTCCAGCAACAGTTGCTTGTCAAACACTTCCTGTTGTTTTTGTGACGGCAAGGTGCCGGTCTTGTAGTCGTAGATATGTACCCGACCATCGGACAGCATGTCGATCCTGTCGGGCCGGGCTGTCAGTGTAAAGTCGGTCTTTTCCAGCGAAACAGAGCCGCTTTTTTCTAGTATTACCGGTACACCCCGCGTGTCACGTCGGGTTTCAGAGGCAATGAATTTATCCACGACGCGGGCAAGCTTGGCCAACCATATGCGCTGGGCGCTGGGCCAGGGGATTTCGGCGGCAAGCACGGAACCGGCCAAATCGATCAACCTGTCGCGGGCAATCGTCCCGGACTCTCCCGCGGGCCTTTGCCGGATGAAATCCTCCACTATCTTGTGTAGCACTTGCCCGCGCAACCGGGCATCTGGCATGGCACGTAAAGGGTCCAATGCACGCAATCGCAAAATCCGACGGGCATAGAGGGCATAAGGATCGCGGATCAGGGTGCGGATGCCCGTCACGGGCAGCTCATTTGGACGGGCGTCGACCGGCGGTCGCGGGGCCGGGCGCGTCGCAGGGCGTAAATTCGTCTTCTGTTCGGCTGTTGGCGTTTCAAGCGCGGCGGCCATTCGCAACCATTCCGCCCCGCGTGATTGCATGGCTTCGATCGCTGCAACCCCCCCTTGCCCAGGCAGGCCACGCAGCAGGTTGGTCAGCCGCGCGAGCCACCGTGACGGCACCGTTTCCGCCTCGGAATCGCGGATTGACCGTGACAGAACAACGCGCGGCGCATTGGCCGCCTGCTGGAAATCATGCGCCGACAAGCCGATTTGCCGTTCGGGTGAAAGCAGCCCCACCTGAAGCCGCATCTGTCGCGACAACCAGGGATCGGGCGCGGGGGTTTTTGGCCAGATGCCTTCGTTCAACCCCGCCAGAATGACCAGTTCGACCCCCATCACCCGCGCCTCGAGGGTGCCCCAAATGGCAATCAAGGGATGGGTCGCCTCGATCCGCCGCACGGTGCCATTGCCCAACACCGACGAAACCAAGCGGGCGTATTCAATTGCTTGGAACTGCCCGCCATATCCTGCCTCGCGCCGAAGTTCATGCATCGTTGATGACGCTACTCTGCCAGCCTCTTCTTTCCAAAGCTCGCTGTTTTCGGGTTGGCCCAAAGGTCCAGCCGCCACCCGTCCGGCCAATGACAAATGCAAGTCAACGATGAGCTGAAGTGGTGCGCCTTTGGCCATCGCTGCGCTGTCGAGAATATTGGCCAGCCAGGTGGCCCAGACCACGCGATCCGGCTCGCCCTCGCCCTCTGCCCAGGTCAGGATGTCTGACCCTTTCGGAAAGGCCGGCCCATTTCGCCTCAGCCGCAACTCCAGATCGCGGGTGAAGCGAAGATGATTGCCCCGGTCGGCGGCACCTGTCGCACTCAACGGATGCTTCAACAATGCCAGTACGGCATCGCCCGTCGGTTTTTTGCCCAGAAGATTGGCGACGTGGCGCAAAAACCGCCCCGGTGCGGTCTGCGCAAGCGGTTCGCCCGCGCTGTCATCGGGAATGATCGACCAGCGATCCAGGGCTGCGGCGACCCGCCGGGTCAAAACTCTGTCGGGGGAAACCAGAGCCGCCCGAATGCCCTTTTCTGCCGCATGACGCAGGCACAGCGCAATGGCCAACGCTTCGGATTGCGGCGTAGGCGCTTCGATCAGCGACAGGCCTTCGGTCGCGACCCCAAGGTCGCCCAATTCTGTGCCTTCGATCAGCCATTGGTCTGTCACCGGTGCCGGGCGCAAGGCCAATGAAATGAGCTTGCTTCGGGCAGGGTCAGGGGCGGACACATCCGCCCACGGACGGATTTCAGTAGGCGCTATTTCCAATTTCCTGGCGATGGTCAGAAACCGGAACTGCGGATGATCTTCTGCAGGAAAGCTGCCAGAACAGAGACTATTCCAGCCTAATTCGGGCATAAAGCGATCAAAACCCGGCAAGACGACGCCACCTTGCGGCAACTTCGCAATCGCCGCCATGAATATCCCTGTTGTGCCACGCGAACCGGTTGATCCGGCAACGATCACCGGATCGACTGGCGGCGTTTCATGCCAGCGCTTGACCAATGCTTCCGCCACCAGCCGCTGGCGTGCTTCTGGGTCAGGGGTGGCATCCGTTGCGAAATAGCGCGCAACAATGCGGATAAAAGTTAAGCTACGCTCCCAATGCGCGGCATGGTTCCCGGACAGGTCTGGATTTTCCAGCGCCTCGGGCTCAACGCCTTCGCCGTGCAGTTCGCCCATCAGGGTAGCCAGACTGTCAGCAAGGTCAAAAACGGCCACCCCCGGCGCAAAACGGGTGTCTTTTGCGACAAGCTTCGCTACCAGCTGTGCCAGCTCCAGTCGCCGCCGAATAGGTGGCACAGCGGGCGGTAACCCCGCCAGCGGATCACGGCCAATATCGGTGACGAGCCGCAGGCGCGGCAAGAACCTTGAGCCGTGGAGGTCAAATTCGCCCCGGACCCGCCGCAACATCCGTGCGGTATTGAGGTAAAGCGTTACCCGCGCCATGGCCTCGGGCTGCTTGCCCGCCATCCGCGCGACGATACCCTCAACCAGCACCTTGGGAAAATCTACCCCCGGCGGCAGGGCGAACAATCTCGCGCGTTCAGACGGTTCAAACATCGCTGGTCCCGCTCAAAAGCGTCTCGGCCAATGGAATTGCGTCGGGTCGGCCAACGTCGCACCACCCACCATTATGGACCAGACCAAACAACCGCCCGTCTGCCAGCAACAAATCCCACAGCCGGTTCAGCGAAAACGCCGATTCTGCAATCGCCGTCAGCAAATCGGTGGTGATGATCTGCGCCCCGGTATAGACGAAGTCCCCACCGCGAGTCAGACGCCCATCCGCATCCATTGCGAAATCGCCGACACCGACATGCCCCAACGCCTGATCCTTGGGCACCAGCAGCAACAACCCCCCCATCTGTGTGCCGTTCCACGCCTCGACCAATTGCCGCAGCGCATTGTCGCCGGTCCAGACCGCATCAGTGTTCAACGTATAAACCGGCCCTGACCCCAGCTTCGGCAATGCCTGTCGAAGGCCACCGCCGGTGTCGAGCAGTGTAGGCGTTTCTTCGGAAAAAACGACATCTGATCGCCCTGCCAGATGACAGCGGATCACCGGTCCGAGGTAATGCAGATTAACCACGGTTTTGCCGACATCAGCCCCGTCAATCTGCGCGAATGCATGGTCAATCAATGCCCTTCCGCCGACTTCGATCAACGGCTTTGGCCGCCCCGCAGTCAAGGGAGCCATGCGCGTACCGAAACCGGCTGCAAAAAGCATCAGAGCGTCCGGACGTTGCCGCATAGGTCTTTGATCCTCTGCAATCTTTCGGTCGTCGGGGCGGGGATACCGCTGTTCACGGCTTCGGATAACACTCTCAGTTCCGGATGCACGAAGTTACGTTGCAAATACCTCCAGACACGCGGAACATGGCCAAGGTAGCGGGGCTTGCTGTCACGCATCGAAAGCCGCGCGAATATTCCGATAATCCGCAATGCGCGCTGTACACCTAAAAATGCATAGACCGCCCTGAACTGCCCTTCCGGAAGATTTGTTGTGGCACAATACCGGGCAATCATGTCCGTTTCGGTCGCAGACGATACGTCGCGGCGCGCATCTTGCAGCAGCGAAACAAGGTCATAGGCCGGGTCCGCCAAAACCGCGTCCTGAAAATCGAGCAAGCCAACTCTGGCATGATCTTTACGCTCCGGTAGCCAGATCAGGTTTTCTGCGTGAAAGTCGCGCAACGAGACGACGGGTGTGCAAAACCGCAATCGGTCAAATTCGGAGTGGACCAGGGCCGGAATACTGGCTGTGCCAGCACCCGGCAGGTCGCCCGTGCCGACCAGATACCACCCAAGCACCTCCTGCACCAATTGGGCCAGCGCCAGACCATCAAGCGGCATGAGGAAATCTGGCGGGGGGCACCGATGCAGCACCGTCAAAAAATCGGTCGCGGCGGAATAAAGCTCTGTTTCACGATCGGGCGAGGCTGATGTCAGGCGGGCAAAGAGAGCGTCGCCCATATCTTCCAGCAACAACAATCCCTGTGCGTTGTCCTCGGCCAGGATGTCAGGCGCGGAAAATCCAGATGCGCGCAGCCATCGGGCCATGCGTGAAAACCGCTCGATACTTTCGCCCTTTTCGGGTGGCGCATCCATCAGGACTGCGCCGCGGTCACCCATTGTCAGCCGTTCATACCGCCGCGATGACGCATCCCCCGCCAGCGATTTGCGCGCGGCCGATGACCATCCTGAGAGGCGCAGAAAATCAGCGATTTTTGAACCCCGGTCAGTCATGTTTGCCCGACCAGTTGGCAGAAAGCCCTGATAGAAACTGCTGCCAGCGCGGGGCCGAAGCGAAAAATTCAACCTCGCGAACGTCACTGTCAAATACTGGCGAAATATGCAGTGTCAGAGCCGATTTTGGCATCAATTTATCCAACCGATCAGGCCACTCGATCAAGGTTATGGCCTCGGCAAATGCCTCTTCCAGTCCAAGTTCCTCGGCTTGCTGGGGCGACGATAGCCGATATAGATCGGCATGCCATATAGACACATCGGCCAGATCATAGACCTGCACCAATGTGAAAGTAGGCGAAGGGACATCCTCATGCATATTTTCAGCAGCCAACCGGGCCTGGATCAGCGACCGGCAGAAATGGGATTTTCCGGCACCGATCGGACCATCGAGCAAAACCACATCGCCAGCAACCAGCAAGGGTGCCAGATGCTCGGCCAATGCCGCTGTTTCATCGGGTGATGACAAAATCAGCGACGTAAATGGGATGGGATCGGTCATGGCTGTCATGCCATGACTTTTAACGGTGCGCGCCGGGCCCGCAAGCCAATATGACGGTATCAGACCTCGGCTGGTTCTACGGCATCGGTGCGTGAAGGGAGTGGCGGAATGTCTTTGCCGGAACTGCCAAGATGGTTGAAACTGACCAATGTCCTGCCGCCCGACAGGGGAACGACCCGGCACGATAGGGCCGAGCTATCCTTCAGATGGATTTCCGCACACCAGCCCACCCGTTCCTCGGCACTGATTACAAATTCCCGCAAATCACCCCAGACAGGCGTTGGCTTGGTTCGGCTCTGCCATTGCCGGATCGAGTCCGCGACGTTGACCGTACCCAGGGTCGAACCGGGATCTGACCCCCAAAGTGTCCTGTAGGCGGAATTGGACAGGATAAGTTCACCCGTAGGTGAAAACACCGAAAGAGCACCACCAAAGGTGTCAATCACCTCCTGGCCCAGCTCAATCTCTGAGTGAAAATGGCGTGAAAGGGTTGTTTCAGCGCTGATATCCTCGATCTGAAAGGCCAATGCGCCGTCGGGATGCGGCTGCCCCGTGATCTTGTATGTCCGGCCGGTATCCAGGCTCCAGATTTCCTCGAACTGCCCCGACGCAGCGGCTATTTCAAGCGCGGCCATCTGTTCCCGCCAACCAGGGTAGTCTTTGGGCTCCGGAATAATCCGGTTTTCCCGCAAGCGGTCAAGAAAATCAAAAAGCGACGGCTTTGACGACAGAAATACAATATCCAGAGATGTCAGGTCAGTGAGCGCAGGGTTGAAAATGGCCAATTGACGCTGGCGGTCGAAGATTGCCAGCCCGATCGGCAGATTTGCAAATGTCTTGGTCAACGTTTGAATGAATTCTTGTAGCGATTTTTCTGCGTTGACTGTGGCATCGGCCCGAAACGCATAAAATAGCGTTCCAGCCGGACTTGCTTGGCAATGCCATTCATACCATTGACACGTTGATCCCTGCCGATATTGCAATCTGGCGCGTGCGCAATCGCCCGGATGAACCTCGACAGGAATATCTGCAAACAGGTTTGGCAAAGGCCAGGTCAGCGCAGTGTCGCCATTCTCATTCAACTCAGCAACACGGTCCAAATAGGCCTTGTTGGCCCAGCTCACTGCGCCAATGGCATTGACGCGCCAAATAAGCAGTGGGGCGGCCGCCAGGGTTTCGCGTAGCGTGGCCAATTCCTTTTCCTGAGCGCCCAGGCTAAGACCGTCGACCCATACCACCTGGCCTTCCACGGATATATCCGCAATACTGACACGCAGCATTCCGCCAATTCTCTGAAGGCGCAGACGAAGAGTATCCTCCGCGCCACCCTTCAACTCAACAACATCCGATGTGAGAGTTTGTGAAACGCGACACTCTAACCCTACGAAATTCGACACTAAATAAGCCAAAAGGCGATCCCATTCCGACCCGTTCGCGGGCAAGGACTCGATCAGGGATCGGGCCGAATGCGTGAGGTCGACCAATTCGCGATCCTCAAAAAGAAACACCGTTTGATCGGCCGGTATCGATGGTGCCGACACGAGCGATACTTCCCGGCGTCCCCTTGGCATCACCACCAAGAAGATCAGCATTGCCAGGGTTGAAAATACCGATGCAACAACCACCGTCGCCGCGGGTAGGTATGGCGCAATCATCACAGACACTCTTCCCCAAGGGTCCGTCCCCAGGGCACAGATTTGTGCGAATGAGTTAACGTTATGTTAATGCCGCAACGTTCGGATGAAATTATCCGATAGGCCGATGATGTGGTGTTCCCTTCCTGCGTTGAGGAACCGCAAGAGATCAGGACAGGCTAGAACGCTTGGTTCTCGCCAAGCGCACCAACGCGGGCAGCCTCGATGTCGTGGCGCTGCCAGATGATTTCGACGACCGCACCTGATCGGGCTGGGCGCTCATTTTCGGATAAAAAGGGGTCTGCGGCGTTTAAAAAATTCAATCGGGCCCCAGTACGTTCCAATAGCGTTTTGGCGATGAAAAGCCCCAGGCCCATACCGTCATATTCAGCGCGCTTTGCACTGCGATCGCTTCGCTTGACCCGCATCAACGGATCGCCGATTCTGCCAATCAGATGCGGCGGATACCCCGGGCCGTTATCCGCAATTCGGATCAGGACGTGACCCGAATCCCATTCCGTATCAATCCAGACGTCAGATTGCGCGAAATCCACAGCGTTCTGGATGAGGTTGCGCAAACCGTGGATGATTTCCGGCTTCCGAAAAATGTCAGGTTGGTCAGGCAAGGTATTAGCGTCAAAATGGAGGGCTTTGCCGCGTTGCGAATGAGGCTCTGCTGCTTCGGCTATGATCGCCGCGAGCGGTGCAGACCGCATATGCAGGTCGTCCTTTCCGGCCCGACCCATCGACCGCAGAATATCCCGACAACGGTCGGCCTGTTCACGGATTAGTTCCGCATCGAGGCGTCGTTCAGGCTGATCGGCCAGATCGGCGACCATTTCGGTACTGACCAGTTTTATTGTTGCTAGCGGGGTGCCCAACTCATGTGCCGCCGCCGCGACGACACCACCCAGATCGGTAAGCTTCTGTTCGCGTGACAGCGCCATCTGGGTCGCCAGCAGCGCATCGCCTATGGAATGGATCTCAGTCGCAACCCGATGCGCATACTGGCCCAGAAAGGCCACGCCAATTACGATGGCCAGCCAGAAACCAAACCCAAACAGGTCTGGTGCGTCGATGATAGCACCCGCCTTGGTCTTAAGCGGCAGATGCACGAATGCGACAAATGTGACCAGGGCAATCGTCACCAGCCCGACCAAGGCGGTCGCCCGCATACGCAGGGCAGTCGCAGCAATTGTTGAGGGTGCCAGAAACAGCAGCGCGAAGGGGTTGTTCAGCCCCCCTGTCAGGAAAATCAACACCGAAAGCTGCACGGTATCGAAAAGCAGCATCAGTACCGTTTCTGCCTCCGTCAGGCGACGGCTCTGCGGAATGACGAAAATGGCAGCTAGATTTGCCAATACGGCGGCACCAACAGCCATAAGACAATACAACAGATCGAGGTCGATGTCATAAAATCGCCAGGCCACGAAAATCGCGGCAAGCTGACCGGCGATCGCCATCCAGCGAAGCAGTATCAAGGTGCGCAACCGAACCCAATGACTATAGGCCCCGCCCGGTGCGTGATCTTGCACTTTGGGGTTGGACCTTGTTTGTGGCACTGGCAAACTCATGCTTTGGATTGATAGTCTCTGCGCAATGAGCGATCAATGCAGCCGAAGGTCAAAGGAAATATCCTATGCAAGTATCAACCCGCAGCTACGCGATGGCCGCAGTATCGGTTGTTGCCATTGGTTTGGTGGCCACTTACGCGGTCACGCGCAACGGCGGTGCAGACCGGTTTGGCGATTGCCGGGCCAGCCAAATCGCTGGTGGTGGAACGGTTGGCGGGCCGTTTTCCCTGGTTGACGAAAATAGCCGCCTGGTTACCGACAGGGATGTCATCACCGGCCCGACTTTGGTTTATTTCGGATATACCTATTGCCCTGATGTCTGTCCGGCAGACACGGCACGAAACGCCGAAGCGGTCGATATATTGGAGGAAATGGGCTACGATGTGACCCCGGTTTTTATATCGGTCGATCCGGGCCGCGATACACCCAAAGTTTTGAAGCAATGGACCGACTATATCCATCCGCGCCTATTGGGCCTGACCGGAACGCCCGAACAAATTAACGTGGCGGCAAAAGCCTATAAAACGTATTACAAAGTACCCGACGATACGACGGATGAATACTATCTGGTCGATCACATGACCCAAACCTATCTGATGTTTCCCGATATAGGCTTTGTCGAGTTTTTTTCGCGTTCCGATACGCCCGAAGAAATGGCCAGCCGCACTGCTTGTTTCATTGATGCCGCCAAATAGGCCGGTTTGACCACAACCGTTGAACCAACTAAAACCGGCAAAATCGCCATTTTCGGAGCTCACGCATGGCCGAAGACACAAATGATGATTTGGGCCCCGACCGGACTTTGCTCTTGGTTGACGATGACGCCCCATTTGTTAGCCGCTTGGCGCGCGCTATGGAAAGGCGAGGATTCGAGTCGCAAACGGCGGAAACCGTTGCGGCAGGATGTGCCTTGGCCAGAAGCAGCCGCCCTGCCTTTGCCGTTGTCGATCTGCGATTGGGTGATGGAAACGGTCTCGATGTGGTAGAGGTTTTGCGGGAAATGCGCCCGGATTGCCGTGTTGTCGTTCTGACCGGATACGGCGCGATTGCCACGGCTGTAGCAGCGGTCAAGATCGGCGCGGTTGACTATCTTTCCAAGCCTGCCGACGCCAATGACATCACCAATGCATTGCTGGCGCGTGACGATCAGCACCCGCCGCCACCTGAAAACCCCATGTCCGCTGATCGGGTGCGCTGGGAACATATCCAGAGAGTTTATGAGCTTTGTGACCGAAATATTTCGGAAACGGCGCGCAGATTAAATATGCACCGTCGCACGCTTCAGCGGATTCTTGCCAAGCGCAGTCCAAAATAAATTTTTGTTGACCTGTCCAATAGGACAATCCGCGCACTTGTTATTAGATGGGTCGCGCCATTACATCTTCGACATTAACGGTCGAGAAAAGGACAAGTCGTGAAAATTAACCTTGAAGAGCTGACAAAAAAAGAACTCGTGGATCTGAAAAGACGTGTCGACCGCGCAGTTGAGGAGTTTGAGGATCGCAAAAAGCAAGAGGCGATTGCCGCACTTGAAGCAAAAGCCAAGGCCTTGGGCTACAAGCTGAATGAACTGGTCAACACCACCGGTAAACGGACGCGCAAACCCGCCAAACCAAAATACGCCAACCCGGCTAACAAGTCAGAAACCTGGACTGGTCGTGGCCGCAAACCGCGTTGGGTAGAAGCCGCCTTGAAATCCGGTAAGTCTTTGGATGATATCGCAATTTAGGCCACTCCATTGTGATTTTGGAAAGCCTGTTTTGGCTAATTCGCCATTAAGACAGCATGGCGACGTACAAAATCAGCGCGCACATCCACCGGTGCGCGCAGGCGAATTGTCAGATGCGCAACAATCGTCCCGTCAGGTGATCCGAAAAATCGGTCAGCCTCGGCCCGTGAAAACCCGGCGATCTGCACCGCCTCCAGCCAGGCAGAAATCTTGTCGGCGCGTTTGATTTCCTTCTTGATCGCCACTGGCAACACAGTCGGCAACCCGAACCGCAAATGCACCGCCGCCGCCAACCGGTCGTCAAGCGCCCCATATCCCGGCCCGACCGCCGCCTTCACCGGGCTGATCATATCGCCAATCACATATTCCGGCGCGTCATGCAGCAGCGCCGCCAATTGCCAGCGGGTGGCAATGCCCGGATTAAGACGGCTGAATATCTCTTCCACGAGCAAGGAATGTTCAGCCACAGAATAGGGCCAGTCGCCCTTCGTCTGCCCGTTCCAACGCGCCACGAATGCCAGTCCATGGGCAATATCTTCAATTTCGATATCCACCGGCGTCGGGTCCAGCAGGTCCAGCCTGCGACCCGAAAGCATCCTTTGCCAGGCGCGCGGTTGTTTCATGGCCACCCCATCCTCTGTCGCCCCGGACTATGCAAAGCCGCGCCGCCATTGTCGAGCGCGCCAACGGGTGCTATCTGACGCCGAAATCGGATTTCTGAGAAAGGTCTGGCGCGATGCCCAAGGATTACATCATCAAGGATATTGCGCTTGCCGCCTATGGCCGCAAGGAACTCGATATCGCCGAAACCGAAATGCCCGGTCTCATGGCGCTGCGTGACGAGTTTGGCACCGCCAAGCCCCTGAAAGGTGCGCGTATCGCAGGATCGCTGCATATGACGATCCAGACCGCCGCGCTGATTGAAACCCTGACTGCCCTTGGTGCAGATGTGCGCTGGGCAAGCTGCAACATCTTTTCGACCCAGGATCACGCGGCGGCGGCCATTGCCGAAAGTGGTGTACCGGTCTTCGCGATCAAGGGTGAGACGCTGGAAGATTACTGGGCGTATACAGACAGGATTTTCCAGTTCGGCGGCGAAGGCGGCACTTGCAACTTGATCCTTGACGATGGCGGGGACGCCACCATGTATATCCTGCTGGGCGCACGCGTCGAGGCGGGAGAAACCGGCATAATCGAGGTGCCGACCTCGGAAGAAGAGGTATGCCTTTTCAACCAGATCAAAAAACGCCTGAAAGCCTCGCCCGGTTGGTTCACCAAACAGCGCGATGCGATCAAGGGGGTTTCCGAAGAAACCACCACCGGCGTTCACCGGCTTTATGACCTGCATAAAAAGGGCTTGCTGCCTTTTGCGGCGATCAACGTGAACGATTCCGTGACCAAATCGAAATTCGACAACAAATACGGCTGCAAGGAATCGCTGGTCGACGGCATCCGCCGCGCCACCGATACGATGATGGCTGGAAAGGTCGCCGTGGTCTGCGGTTACGGCGATGTCGGCAAAGGCTCTGCCGCGTCCCTGCGCGGTGCCGGTGCTCGGGTGAAAGTGACCGAAGTGGACCCGATTTGCGCGCTTCAGGCGGCGATGGACGGGTTCGAAGTGACGCTGCTCGAAGACGAACTGGCCACCGCCGACATTTTCATCACCACCACCGGCAACAAGGACGTGATCCGCATCGAGCATATCCGCGGGATGAAGGATATGGCCATCGTCGGCAATATCGGCCATTTCGACAATGAAATTCAGGTAGCAGCACTCAAAAATCACAAATGGACCAATATCAAGGACCAGGTGGACATGATCGAAATGCCCTCGGGCGCGCGGATCATTCTTCTGTCGGAAGGGCGTCTGTTGAACCTCGGTAACGCCACGGGTCATCCGTCTTTCGTGATGTCGGCCAGCTTCACCAATCAGGTTCTGGCGCAGATCGAACTATGGACCAAAGGCAAGGATTATGCGCCCGGCGTCTACATCCTGCCCAAGCATCTCGACGAAAAAGTGGCCCGCCTGCACCTCAAGCGTATTGGTGTTAAACTGACCCAGCTCAGCCCTGATCAGGCCGACTATATTGGCGTCAAACCCGAAGGCCCGTTCAAATCCGAGCATTACCGGTACTGATGCCGCCAAAAAATGGTTGGGACGCGGCATAACCTGGTCCCAACTTGGGTCAACTCACCCGTTTTTGTGCCAGATCATGCCGAGCAAATCTGCTATGGGAAAACTTTCTTGTCTTTACCATTGTCTCAGGGTTTTTTCCCGCTAACCTTGCCCCCTGCGACCCCTGTGGTCTGCGGTGGATAAATTGCGTAAGGGCCAATGCCCGAAACGAGGGAGTGAACCAATGGGAAAACGTGACGAACTGATCGCCAAATATGCGGATGATCTTAAAGCCAAATGCAAGATGGCACCGGACATGGCGCTATTGACCAAAGTGACCATAGGTTGCGGACCGTCTGTCTATGACGCTGACGCTTCGACAGTTGCCGGTGGTCAGGCTTCTGAACTGGAAACGGTGAAGAACAACTTCCTGATCAAGAAGCTCGGCCTCAAAGATGGCCCGCAATTGATGGATGCGATCAATTCGGTGATCGAAACCTACGGCAAATCAGAACGCAACAAATATCGGGCGGTTGTTTACTACATGCTGGTCAAGCATTTCGGCAAGGAAGCCGTCTACAAATAAGCCCTGACCCGGTCTTGAAACGCCCGCATCGCGTGGGCGTTTCGATATCTTTTTCCGATACAAATAATCTATAACCATCTGATTTTTAGTAGTATTTTACCGACAAAAAACTTGCCCTAGTGGCAAGGCTCATCTAACTTGCAATCAACAGGCCAGTATGGCCGTGACCTATCAGATCCACGCGGTGCAGGGGTGCACTTGGGGTGGCAAGGGGTCCCGGTCAGCCATCCGGGGCCCTTCCTTCCCTGTCAGAACAACGCCAGTACTGTTCCCATGATCGTGCAGCCGATCACCGCATAACCGCCGTCGATCCAGATCAGGTCTTTGGGACGATCCGCATAGGCATAATTTGTCACGATCCAGGGCAACGCGATGAACGCGCCCAACCCGAACCCGGCAATCAATCCTTTTCCCACGGTGTCAATCGCGGCCATTCCAAACATATGCCGCATCATTCCCGCCACAACCAGCATCGCAACCGCCGAAATGACAAAGGGTGCCTTGCTCGGGTTTGCGGGCTTCCCGTTGGCGTCACAGGCGACACCGGATGCCGCCACCCATTTCTTCGCAAGCGACATGTACCAGAATGCGCCAAAAGCATAAGCGGCCGCAGCCGCCACGACCGTATTGATCACTTCCATTTCCGTGCTCCTTTTCGCGCGATTGCGCAATCATGCCGAAGAAAGCCAAATCGGTCCATGGAACTTTACAGTCCGCCCAATTCACAAACCACTTTCCATTCGGCATCGGTCACTGGCTGAACTGACAAACGCGTGTTCTTGACCAAGGCCATTTCTGCAAGCCTTGGATCAGATTTGGCCTGTTCCAACGTCACGGGCCGCTTCAAGGGTTTGACGGCCTTGATATGCACGCAGTCCCATCGTGGGTCATCTGTCGTGCTGTCGGGGGCGGAAAGCTGGCAAACTTCGACAATGCCGACCACTTCCTTGCCGATATTGGAATGGTAGAAAAACCCCAGATCGCCAATTTTCATCGCCCGCATGTTGTTGCGCGCCTGATAGTTACGCACCCCATTCCATTCCTCGCCCGCATCGCCCTTGGCAACCTGTGCATCCCAGCCCCAAACATCGGGTTCAGATTTGAACAACCAATATGCCATCAGCCAATCACCTTTTTCCATTCGATAACCGTCACATCCGCAAACAGTCCGGCCGCTTTATAGGGATCACCTGCCGCCCAGGCTTCGGCCTCGGCCAGACTGCCCGTTTCAAGGACGATCAGTGACCCGCACATTGCGCCATCTTGCAAGAACGGCCCGGCCATTTTCACGATTCCGGTCGCTTCGATATACGCCAGATGGGCTGCGCGCGTATCGACGCGCACCTGCAAGTAACCAGGTTTGTCATGACAGATAACAGCAAATAGCATGGTTCATTCCCTTTTCAACGGGCGCGCAAGCAGCGCCGCTATGGCATCGTTAACCGTTACTTTCTGATCGACAAGGTCCGCAACCATCGTCGATATTGGCATATCAATGCCAAGGGTTTTGGCAAGGTTAGAGACTGCCCTCGCCGTTGTCGCCCCTTCAACGGTCATTGACATGTCAAATTCTGTTCCTGCGCCAATGGCCTGACCAAATCGAAAGTTGCGCGACTGAACCGAGGTGCAGGTCAGGATCAGATCGCCTAATCCCGCCAGTCCCGCCAAAGTTTCGGACTGCGCACCTCGCATTAACGCCAAACGGCTCATCTCGGCAAACCCGCGCGTGATCAATGCCGCCCGCGCACTGTCACCCAGCCCCGCGCCTATGACGACACCAGCGGCAATGGCGATGACATTTTTTAGCGCGCCACCCAGTTCTGCGCCTGTCGTATCAGTCGTCCGATACAGTCGTAGTGATGGCGTAGATAATGCCGCTTGTAATGCGGCACCTTTGTTTTCGTCCCTATAGGCCAGCGTCAAAGCCGTCGGCAGGCCAACTGCAATATCGGTGGCAAAGCTTGGGCCGGTCAGAATGGCAACTTCGGAATCAGGGCAAGCCTGGGTGATGATTTGCGTTGCCCCGCGCCCCGTGGCCAAATCTATGCCCTTTGCGCAACCAACCAGCATTCGACCCGTCAGGACGGGCGCATGACGTGATGTGAAACCAGCAAGCTGCTGCATCGGCATCGCCAAAAGCATGATCTCTGCCCCGCCAAAATCCATGATCTCGGCCGATATGTTCACAATATCGGGCAGATCGACCCCAGGCAGCCGCTGCGCGTTCTGACGGGTCTTGCGCATGTCCCCGGCTTGCGTTGCATCCCGTGCCCATAGCCCGACCTCTGTGCCCTTGCGCGCCAGCGCTATTGCCAAAGCCGTGCCAAACGCCCCCGCACCCAGAACTGCGATCTTCATGCTTTTGCCCCCTTCTTACCCGACCCGAGCATGGCGGGTCGCGATCGGTCAAGCGGCCATCTCGGACGTGCGGCAAGATGAATGCCGTCGATCAGACTCAGACGAAACCGCTCGATCCCAGCCCAGGCAATCATCGCGGCATTGTCTGTGCAAAGCGCCAGCGGTGGTGCCACAAAGCGCACCGTCATTTCCTGACAAACAGTCTCTAATGCGCGCCGAATGACGCCATTTGCAGCGACGCCACCGGCCACCGAGAAGGTTGGAAATGACGGAGCTGCGGCCAGATATTCCATTATGGCACGGCGGGATTTTTCGGCCAGAACCTCCGCAACGGCGAACTGAAAACCGGCACACAGATCGGCACGGTCCTGCCCGGTCAGTCCGTCTTTCTCTGCCACCACGGCGTCGCGCGCCCGCAGCAGCGCGGTTTTCAATCCGGAAAAAGACATATCACACCCCGCCCGGTCCAGCAGCGGACGTGGGAAGGCAAATCGCCCAGCATCGCCGCGGCGCGCCTCTGCCTCAACCAGGGGGCCACCGGGCTGGGCCAATCCCAACAACTTTGCGGTTTTGTCAAAGGCCTCACCGGGCGCATCATCGATAGTGCCGCCAAGACGGGTGAAATCATCGACACCCCTCACGATCAGAAACTGGCAATGGCCACCCGACACCAGTAACATAAGGTACGGAAAGGCCAAGCCGTCGGTCAAACGTGGCGTCAGCGCGTGCCCTGCAAGATGGTTCACGCCAATCAACGGAAGGCCCGCACCGGCAGCAATGCCCTTGGCGCACATCACACCTGCAAGGACCCCGCCGATCAGCCCCGGACCTGCCGTCACCGCAACGGCGTCAAGCGCCGTCAAGCCGACATTGGCCGCGGCCAATGCCTCTTCCACGCAATGATCCAGCTTTTCGGCATGGGCACGGGCTGCTATTTCGGGCACGACACCACCAAAATCTGCGTGCAAATCCGCCTGCCCTATCACGACGGAAGACAGTATTTCGGCCCGGCCGCCAGAAAGTCGCACGATGGCCGCCGCCGTATCGTCGCAGCTGCTCTCAAGACCCAGGATCGTGATCGTCTCGCCCATGTTCCTGCCAGTTGCGTGAAATCTCTTTGGCAGGTAACACCGGCGTCGATGCCACACAATCCCGAGGGGCTGTTGAAACCTGATCGCCCCACCTTGCTGCTTACCCGGCCGCTAGCGCAATCTCAGCGGTTTGCGGCGGATTTTCGTGCCCGGTTCGGCGGTGACTGGCCGATTCTCTGCGCTCCCCTTACACAGTTGGAATTCCACGAGGCGCTGATCGAAAGTCAGGGTATCGACGACATAGTCTTCACCTCTCAAAACGGTGTAGTAGGCTTTAGCCGCCTGACAAAAGACCGCAGTTTCCGGGCCTGGTGCGTCGGAAACAGGACCGCCGATGCAGCCCGTATGGCGGGTTATGATGCCGTCACCGGCCCCGGCACGGCCAAAGCGCTGGCAGATCGGCTCATCGCCGACGGCGGGGTCCGGCGCATCCTTTATCCGCGCGCAGATGACATTGCCTTTGACATGTCAAAATACCTGAATGCCGCTGGAATAGAGACTGTTGAAGCCCTAGTGTACCGTCAAAGGCCCTGCCCGCCGACGGCTGACGCTGCCGCCCTTCTGGCAGGTAATATCCCCGTGCTCTTGCCATTCTTTTCCCGTCGTGCTGTCGAAATCTTCCAGAAAAACTACACTGACACCCGTTCACCGATCCTCGTAGCGGCGATCAGCCAAGCGGTGGCCGATGCAACCGACAGGATGGCAAAAGCCGCCTGCGTTGTTGCCCGCAATCCTGATTCAGATCATATGCATGCGGCCTTGGCGGAAATACTATCCGGGCATGACAAGCCTTGAGGACCATGGCGTCAGAGCCTACACTTGAACCGCATCGAGGGCGGTGATCTGTTGATTGAGTAAGACCAAAGGGAGAATTGCGGGTGGCTAGGACTCCAAAGACCGGCACCGATGCGAAAAAAGCTGTTTTTGCAACTGACAAAGAAGAATTGCCAGCGGAAATCCTAGCGGACACCGAGGCTCCGACACAGAACACCGAGCCACATGACGAAGTTGCTGAAGAACAGGCAATCGCAGAGGCAGCGCCTGTCGAAGGCGAATCCCCGTCGGACGATACCGAGCCTGACGAGTCAGAGTCGGAACCAGCAACAGTCGCGCCACCTTCTCAGCCACCGGAACCCAAATCCAGGGGCGGCTTTTGGCCTATGGTTTTGGGCGGTTCCGTGGCCGCCGGGCTGGGTTTCGGTACGGCACTTTATGTGCTGCCGAAAATCCTGACCCCGCCGGTTCCGCCAAAGGCCGACACGTCAGTTCTGGAGGGCGAAATCGCCAAGCAGAACGAACGTATCACCACCTTGCGCGCGCAGTTGGACGCCCTCAAATCCGACACCGCAATTGCCGATCTGACGACCGCGCAGGCCGACCTTTCGAACAAGCTTACCCAAGATATCACGTCCGCAGCCACCAGCCTCTCCCAACGTCTGGATCAGGAAACGGCACGCATGGAAACGCTTGAGGCAAGACTGCTGGAACTGGAAAAACGTCCCGTCGCGGATGGGGCGGCATCCAATCTGGCGCTGGAAGCATTCGGTCGTGAAATGACCAAGTTTCGCAGCGAAATAGACGCCAACCGCGAAGCGGCGCTGACAGCGCAGGCCCAGATCAAGGCCACGGCCGAAGAGGCTACCGCGCGCATTGAAGCCGCACAGGCAGAAGCCGTACAGCTTCGCGCCGAAACCGATGCCGCAGGCCAAAAGGCAAAGGCGCGCGCCGCGCTCAGCCGTGTGCAGGCGGCGCTCGAAAGCGGTGGGGCGCTTGATGCCGGTCTGGCTGATCTGACCTCCGCCGGGGTCACTATTCCGGCCGAATTGGCCGATCAGGCGCAAGGTGTGCCGAGTTTTGCCACCTTGCGGGACAATTTTCCCGCAGCCGCGCGCGAAGCGCTGGCGGCTTCGCTGAAGGAAACAACCGGCCCCGGCACCTGGGAACGAATTACCGGATTTTTCAAAAGCCAGCTTGGGGCAAGATCGCTAAGTCCGAGGTCCGGCGATGACCCAGACGCGGTGCTGTCACGGGCCGAAGCCGCACTTATGGCGCATGATGTCGAAATGGCGGTGTCAGAATTGTCAAAGCTTCCTCAACCCGGGCAGGCAAAGATGGCGGAATGGGTGGCGCTTTCCGAACGGCGCATCACGGCGACAAAAGCAATCGCGGCAATTGCCGACGCGATGAATTGAGGAATAGATGATCTGGTCGTTTGTCAAAATCGTTCTTTTCGTCGCCGCCGTGGCGGGTCTGACGCTGCTGGCTGGATTTCTTTCGGAAAACGGCGATGGTGTGCGCATTGTCATCGCCAATATGGAATTCAATCTCGGCCCGGTACAGGCAATTATTCTTGCGCTCTTGGCCCTGTTGTCTTTCTGGATCGCGCTGAAACTTTTGGGCCTGATCGTGGCATTTCTGAAATTCCTCAACGGGGATGAAACCGCCCTCAGCCGGTATTTTGATCGCAACCGCGAACGCAAGGGCTATCAGGCGCTGTCCGACGCCCTGATGGCGCTCGCCTCGGGCGAAGCGCGCGTCGCGATGGCGCAAGCGACAAGGGCCGAAAAATACCTCAACCGCCCTGAATTGACCAACCTTCTTACCGCCCAGGCTGCCGAACTTTCGGGAGATACACGGCGTGCGACCGAGGTCTACAAACGCCTTCTGGGTGACGATCGGACCCGGTTTGTCGGTGTTCGCGGGTTGATGAAACAGAAACTGGCCGAAGGCGACATCGGCGTTGCTCTCAAACTGGCTGAAACCGCCTATGCGTTGAAACCCCGCCACGAAGAGGTGCAAGATGCCTTGCTGAAACTTCAGACGACAAAAGGGGACTGGAAAGGTGCCCGCGACGTTCTTGGGGCCAAGCGGAAACAGGGGCTTTTGCCGCGGGACGTGCATCAACGCCGCGATGCCGTGCTTGCCCTGCAAGAGGCCAAGGAAGTCTTTGACGAAAACGCTTCGATCGAGGTGCGTGAAGCGGCGATCGCCGCCAATCGCCTGTCACCCGATCTGATCCCGGCCGCTGTTCTTGCCGCGCAAAGCTATGTCATGAACGGCAAGCCCAAGCTGGCCACGAGAATTCTGAAAAAGGCGTGGGAAGCCCAGCCTCATCCCGATCTGGCCACCGCATACGCGGCTATTGTGCCCGACGAAACTGCTGCTGCGCGGCTCAAACGGTTCGAAACCCTGATGTCGGCCAACCCCCAGGACGAAGAAACCCGGCTTTTGCGCGCCGAACTCAACATCGCCGCCGAAGATTTCCCCGCTGCGCGCCGTGCGCTGGGCAATCTGCCCGAAAGCCACCCGACGGCCAGAAGCCTGACCATCATGGCCGCCATCACGCGCGGCGAAGGTGCTGATGACGCGCTCGTGCGAGGCTGGCTGACACGCGCCCTCACGGCCAGCCGTGGTCCGAAATGGGTTTGCGACAAATGCCACAATGTCTATTCCGAATGGACCCCTACCTGCGATGGCTGTGGCGGGCTTGATACGCTGTCATGGCGCGAGCCGCCGCAAAGCGAAACGGCCAACACCCACGGGTCCGACATGCTGCCCTTGATCGTCGGCCGCCTCGCCTCAACGGATGCCAATGGAGAAGACCGCGCCGACTCATCCGAAGGTGACGACCGCAATGGTCATGACGAAACCATGATAATTGACGAAGTAGCAGCCCATCGGACCTGAATCCGGCACTCAGTTGAGACCCTTCATGCAAAACAAACTCCTCCTGATCGTGATTGACGGTGTGCCTTGGCGAAACTGGCGCCGCCTTTTCGGCAACCTTGAGGGTTGGGTGGAAAGCGGCGAGGCGCGGGTATGGAAAATGCGCTCGGTCCTGCCCTCCACCTCGGCGTCCTGCTATGCCTCGATCCATACCGGCGTGACCCCTGCGGAACATGGTTGCACCGGCAACGCCAATGTCTTCCGGCTGAAACACCCCGACATCTTCTCCCAGGCCCGCAAGGCAGGCGGTATCACCGGGGCTGTCACCCATTCCTTCTGGTCCGAGTTTTTCAACCGCGCGCCTTTCGATCCCGTCCGCGACATCGAGTATGATGAACCCGATAGCCCGACGATAAACCATGGGCGCTTCCACACCATGACCGGCTATGGACTGATCAACCAGATGACACCGTGCGATGCCGATCTGTTCGCCACGCTGACCATGCTTTGTCAGCGCCACAACCTTGACTACGGCATCTTGCACAGCTGTACACTCGACAGCATGGGGCACCGGTTTTACCACGACTGCCGCGAAATGGATGACGCCTGTTTCAAGCTCGACGAAATGCTTGCTCCCTATGTCGCTAGGTGGCGGGCGATGGGGTATGAAGTCATCGTCACTGCCGATCACGGCCAGGATGACCGTGGCCATCACGGCGGGCGCGGCGAGCTGCAACAGGACTACGCGCTATACTATTTCGGTGAAGCCAAAGGCCCCGATTCCGACACCATCCTTGATCAACGCCAACTCGCCCCTACCATCCTCAGCCGGCTAGGCGCTCCGGTTCCGGGCACGATGAAGGGCGCGGTGTTTTTGGGAAGGTGAGGCGTTCGCACAGCAGGAGTTAGAACAAATCGCCCGCTCTCTCACAGCTCCACCACAGGCCCCGCTGCCGCCTCGGCATCAGAGGCGTCGTGACTGACCATTAGAACCGGCATCCCCTGATTTCGGATGTGAGCGAAAACGAAACCCCGTATTTCGGCCCGCAGCTCGGGATCGAGCCTGGAAAACGGTTCATCCAGCAGCAGTGCCCGTGGTTCGGCCAGCAAGGCGCGCATCAGTGCCACGCGCGCGCGCTGACCCCCGGACAGCGTGGCCGGGTCGCGGTCATGAAACCCTGCCATCCCAGCCTGTTCCAACGCGACATCAACAGCCGTTCGCCGCGCTGCGCGACCGCGATGGCGGGCATTCAACCCAAAAGCCAGATTATCGCCCACCGACAAATGCGGAAACAGCAACGCGTCCTGAAACAGAATACCGATATGGCGGGTCTCGGCGGGGTTATTCGTCACATCCAGCCCGTTCAGCATGATGTTCCCACTGGCAACAAATCCGAAATCGAGATGCCCGCCGATGAAATCGATCAAGGTCGACTTGCCGATCCCCGAAGGCCCCATGACGGTCGTAATAGTGCCCGCAGGAACGACCAGTGACAGCGGCGGGAAAAGCGGGGTGCTTGCCCCGCGCTGCCGGATGCTCACATCGGTCAGGACCAGTGCATTCATGCCTCGCCTCCCCAAAGCCCGCGCCGATTGCGGTGAATGAGGGCGGGCAGAAAAATCGCCGCGACATAGGCTCCAAGCGGCAAGACCGCCTGCAATACCGCGTAAACACCCGTCATGCGACGGTCAGACCCGGAAGAAAGTGTCACCGCTTCTGTCGTCAGGGTCGCAATCCGGCCAGCCCCCATGAAAAGCGTCGGCAAATACTGGGCAACCGAAACCGCAAAGCCAATTGCCGCCGCCGTCAATAGCGGGCGCAACAATATCGGCAACTTGACCGCGACCAACCTTCGCAATGGCCCGGCCCCCAGCGCGGCAGACGCCCGCAGCAACCGCCGGTCAAGGGCCCGCCACGGATCGGAAAGCGCAATCATCACATAGGGAAACACAAACAACGCCTGCGCCCAGATGACAGCCGCGATTCCGCCGGTCAGCCCAACGCGCAGGAAAACCACATTCAACCCATAGAGAAAGGCGATTTGTGGCACTAACAAGGGCAAATAGATCAAGGCCTCGGCCCAGCGGGCGCGCCGCATCCCGGCGCGATCCTCTCCCTCAAGCCAGGCAATTGCCAGCGACACCGCGATCAACGTTGTCGAAAGGCCAATCAGCGCCGTCTGGATGAACGCGCCACCCCAACCAGAACCGGGCCGAGTCCAGATGTTGATTGACCAGGTTTCAGGCAAGGCTGATGGGAACGGCCAGCGCCAGGTGAAGGACCAGATCAGCAGACCAATCAGGGCCAATGTCCCGAGGCACAGCAACACCATGGTCGCACCACTGGCCACTATCAATCCCGGTCCGGCAGAATACCCGCGCCCACCACGGCGTATCCAGCGCCGACTGATCCAGATTGTGACCCGCTCGGTCGCCACCCACAGCAAGATGCCGAAAATAACCAAGCCAGCCTGTGCCAATGCCGCCGCCGAAGCAGGCAGGATCAGCGTTGTATCGGCGGCGAAATACCAACGGGTAACCGCGACCGACAGGACCGGAGGGTTGGAGGGCCCAAGGATGATCGCCATATCGACCACCGAAAGGGCAAAGGACAGGACAACGAAAACCGGCAGGCGGATCAGCGGGTAGACTTGCGGCAAAATCACTTTGATCCAGACAACACCCCGACCGTAGCCGAGCGCGCGACCTGCCGCCAATTGCGCAGTCACTGGTAGTCGCGCTATTGCGGCCAGCATCACCAAAAGAAAAAATGGCACCTCTTTGACCAATAACCCAAGGATCAGAGCCAGCCCCATCGGGTCATTCACGGTCCCCAAATCCGGTGGCAGAACCCAACCAGTGGCCCAGGGGCTGATCATTCGCGCGATCCAGCCTGACGGCGCGATCAAAAAGGCCAGCCCGATGGCAAGCGCAGCATGGGGGGCCGACAGAAACGGACCAAGAACACGGCTGACGTGCCTTTGCCCGGCCCCGCCGTGAATCATCGCACAAAAGCCGGTTGCCAGCAGCAGTGCCAGAAAAGACGAGCCGAGACCGGTCCAAAGGGTCAGCTTCACACTGGTGGCAAACCCCGGAAGGGTCAAAAGCCGCCGCCACGGTGCCAGTGAAAAGGTTTCGGCACCGATGGCGGGCAATATGCCAAAGGCCGCGCGGCCCGTTTCCCAAAGACCGGCAAGGATCGGCAGAACAAGCAAACCGATCACCAGAAAAAGCACAGTCGACCGAAGCCCGCGCCCCGCTGTAGTGCTCATTTCGTGTATCGCTGCGCCCAAACCTCGGTCAACTGGGTCATCCAGCTTGGATGGGGCTCCACCAAAGTTGCGCCCAATTCATCATTGGTCGGTAGCGCGGGCGAGGTCGGCAAGGCGGCGAATTCCGCCCGCTCTTTCGGGCCGAGCTTGGCCGGGTCAAGAACCGAATAACTGCCGAGCACGGTGATGTTCTGTGCCCGTGCTTGGATGGCCGGATCAAGCAGGAAATTTGCCACCACCATTGCGCCTTCCTTGTGCGCTGCGTTGAAAGGTATGGCGACGAAGCTGATATTTCCGATTGTACCGCCGTCAAGGCCGTAGGTGCGCACCGTTTCCGGCAGCAGCCCCTTTTCAATTGCCGCAGCGGCCGACGCCGGATCAAAAGCCATCGAAATATCAACCTCGCCGTCATTCAGCATCTGTTCCTGGATGGAGCCGTTTTCTGGAAAGGTATCACCCGAACGCCACAAATTGGGACGCAACGCATCATACCATTGCCAAAGCGGCGCGGTGGCGGCAGCGAACGTATCGTCAGTGACCGGGGATTGAAGGACCGAGGCATCCGGAGCAAGCTCGATCAGCGCCTGTTTGAGAAATGTCGTCCCCATGAAGTTGGAAACAGCCGGATGCGTGAACCGGCCCGGATTTGCCACGGCCCAGTCTAGCAGTGCCGCCATCGATCGCGGTGGTTCGGAAACCCGTGCACTGTCATACGTCATGACAAATTTTGCCAGCCGCCACGGCGATTCGTAGCCCTCCACCGGCACGGTGAAATCAAGCGACGCGGCAGAATTGGGCGACAGGTCGAGATACTTCGAATTGGGAAGATCGGCGACGAACGGGCCGTAAAGCAGCCCCTGTTCCTTCATCGACAGGAAATTCGCGCCATTGATCCAGATCATGTCCACCGACCCACCTTCGACCTGTCCCGCGGCCTTTTCGGCGATGACCCTGGTGACGGCCTCGGCTGTGTCGGTCAGTTTGACCTGCTGGATCGTCACGCCATATTGCTCCGACAATTCATCGCTGGCCCAGGCAATGAAGCTGTTGGTCCGCTCGTCCCCACCCCAGGCGTTCCAATACACCGTCTGACCCTTTGCGGCGGCCAGCGTATCGTCCCAATTCGCGGCCATGACCGGCGACGCGGCCCCTAGAATTACCGCCGCAAGAATTGCTATGCGCATGGTCTCTCCATCCTATTTTTTTGTTGCTTCGATGTCGGTAAATGCTGTCCATCCCTGGTGCCAGCGTGTCAAAGTTGTCAGCGAACAGGCGGCGGCAAAGAACAGCGCCAAAATCGGGAAAAAATCCGGGAACAGGCACATCAGGATAAAAACCGCTATGGTTTCGGCTCCTTCAGTCAGGCCGCCAAGGTAGTAGATACCCTTTGTCCTATAGCCTGCGGCAGATTGCCCACGCTTGGCGGCGATGGTTGCGAAGGCCAGAAAACTCGATCCCGTGCCGACGAAAGCGGTGACAAGAACCGCCGCCGGAAGCGCGTTTACCGCCGGATCCGCCAGGGCAAAACCCAACGGAATCGCGGCGTAAAAGAAAAAGTCGAATGCGATGTCCAAAAATGCCCCCCGGTCGGTTGGAACCGTCAGACGCGCTACCGCACCGTCCAACCCGTCAGCGATCCGGTTCAGAAGGATAAGGCCAAGCGCAGGCAAATATCCCCCCACCGCGAGGCAAGGTACCGCGGCCATACCCAGAACGAAGCCTGCAAGCGTGACGAAATCTGCCGAAATTCCTGTCCAGACCAGCGCCCGCGCGGGCGATTGCAGCAATCGCTGCTGAATCGGCAGCAAAAGGCGGTCAATCATGGCTTAGCCTCTCCGCCAGGTATGGAACCGCTCCAACAGGCTCAGAATGCGTGGGTTCACATGTGCACGACGCCATTCACCGGCAGCGAATTTGTTCGCTTCGGCCAGGGTTGGATAGGTGTGAATCGTCCCAAGTATCTTGTTCAGTCCCAACCCGTGCTTCATCGCCAGCACAAATTCGGCCAACAGGTCACCGGCATGTTCCCCGACAATGGTTACCCCAAGAATTCTGTCCTTGCCGGGGGGCGTCAGAACCTTGACGAACCCATGCGCAGTGCCATCGGTAATCGCGCGGTCAAGATCGTCGATGCCAAACCGGGTAACTTCGAACGGCACACCTTTTTCACGGGCTTCCTGTTCGCTCAAACCTACGCGCGCCGCTTCGGGGTCAATGAAAGTGGCCCACGGGATGACCCGGTAATCGGCTTTGAAACGTTTAAACATCCCGAAAAGCGCATTGACCGACGCGAACCATGCCTGATGTGCCGCCGTGTGGGTGAACTGATAAGGTCCGGCCACATCGCCTGCGGCGTAGATATTGGGGTAAAGCGTTTCAAGGTAGTCGTTGGTTTCGATGACCCGGTTGGTCGGGATGCCCAGATTTTCCAACCCGAACCCGGTCAATCGGGCAGATCGGCCAACGGCCACCAACAGTTCATCAAATTGCAGGCGCAGCTTTTTGCCATCAGCCTCAACCTCGATGAATTTTTCCCCCTTGTTGGCCCCGCAAGACAAGGCCTTGTGCCCGGTCAATACCGTAACGCCATCGGATTCCAACGCCTTTTTGGCCAGATCAGAGACTTCTTTATCCTCACGGATCAGGATGCGCGGTGCCATTTCGACCTGTGTCACCTCTGACCCCAGACGCGCGAAGCTTTGCGCCAGTTCAGACCCGATAGGGCCGCCGCCCAGAACTACCAGGCGTCTTGGTGGTTTGTCCAACGTCAGAAATTTGTCCCACAAAGTGTCTGAGGTGACATAGCCGCTGTCTTCGATACCGGGCAAAGGAGGCACGAAAGGCACGGCGCCGGTGGCGAGGACGACCGCACGTGTGGTCAGCCGGTTGACCTTACCGTCGGCCGTCGTAACCTCAACCGTCCAGGGGTCAATCAGCCGGGCATGTCCTTGCAGAACTTCGACCCCCAACCCTTCATACCGCTCGACACTGTCATGCGGTTCGATCTTGGCAATGATGGAGTGGATGCGTTCAAAGATTTGTCTGAACGAGAACTCGGGAACGGTGGCATCAAACCCATAGTGATCCGCATGGCGCATTTTCTGCGCCAGCTTGGCGCTGGCAATCAGGGCCTTTGACGGCACACAGCCATAATTCAGGCAATCCCCGCCCATTTTATGGCTTTCAATCAGCGTGACCTTGGCCTTGACCGTGGCACCAATATACGCCGACACCAATCCGGCAGCTCCGGCACCAATGACAATCAGGTTGCGGTCGAATTTCGCGGGCTTCGTCCAACGCGCATAGACTCGGCGGCGCTTGATGACACCGATGATCAGCTTTGCGATCCACGGGAAGATACCCAGCAACGCGAAAGAAATGATCAGCGGCACTGACAGGATACCGGAAATCCCCTCCAACTGGGCCAATTGGGTGCCCGCATTCACATAAACGGCGGTCCCCGCAAGCATCCCAAGTTGGCTGACGCCATAGAAAACCCAGGCCTTGATCGGCGTCAGGCCCATCAGCAGGTTCACGGCAAAGAAAGGCACCGCAGGAATGAGCCGAAGCGTGAACAGATAGAAACCACCATCACGGGCGATTCCATCGTTGATTGTGCCGATCCGTGCGCCCAGCCTGTCCTGCACCCAATCGCGTAGAAAATAACGGGCGGCCAGAAAGGCTAGTGTCGCCCCGATCGAAGAAGCGAAAGACACCAGAACCAGCCCCCAGCCAAAGCCAAACAATGCACCGGCCGCCAATGTCATCCAGACAGCCAGCGGCAGGGAGAGGGCTGTCACCGCGACATAGGCGGCGAAAAACACTAGGGCGACCATAACCGGTTGCGCCGCCCGCAGGCGATCAAGGCCGTCGAGCTCTGTACGCAGCATGTCGAGATCGACCGGATTTTTGACAAGATAGTAGATGATCGCAGCGATGAGGACTGCGGCCACAGCGAAAAGAACTGGCTTTTTCATCTGTCTGACCACGCGCATTTTGACCGCGTGGACAGGTATTGAACCCAATCGCTTTTTGTCGGATGGATTTTCATCTGTATCTCGCTCCTCATCCCGCTCCATCTGTACCAAGTGGGCAGCCCAAGCCAAGCGCGTTACAGCGATGTCCGCATCTCGTGATCACTCCGCGAGCGGCATATATGCTGGGATCTTCTCATCTTGGGTGAGGATTGGGTTGCAACTTTCCTTGTGGTCCCCTCCAGATGCCCATCGAAATGAGTTGCCCGATACGGTATCGGATGAGCCAGTTATTTTGAGAGAGCGATGATGTCAGCGTTTGAACTTCCCCCCCCGTCCTTGCCGCTTGCAGCGTTGGAAGCCTTGGCGGTTTCGCTCTACGGGCTTGACGGCAAGGCGCTCTTGCTCGTCTCGGAACGCGATCAGAACGCCAAGATCGACATGGGCGCTGAAAAATACGTTCTGAAAATTGCCAACGCTGCCGAAGACCGGACACAACTTGACCTCCAGAATGCCGCCTTGCTGCATTTGGAGAACGCGGGTGTCACGGGCCTGCCGCGCCTGATACCCACGCTTGAGGGCGGGCAAACCGGAACGGCTCATGTAGGCGACCGGACTTGCATCGTCAGATGTGTCAGCTGGCTTGACGGCCAGTTGTTCAGTCAGGCACCACGCAGCCTGCCGCAATTGACCAATCTCGGGGCGTTCATGGGGTGGCTTACCCGTGCGTTGCAGGGGTTTGGCCACCATGCGGCACATCGGAACTTTCTGTGGTCGTTGGATCAGGTCGGCGATTTGCGGCCCTACGCTGAAGATATTGCTGATCAGGCCTGTCGTCAGCAGGTAGTCCGGTTGTTTGATCGTTACGATGACCGGATCAGGCCGGTCTTGGGCACATTGCGGGCATCGGTCCTGCATCAGGATGGCAATGACAACAACATCATCGTCGATCCGCAAGACCCCGCTCACATTTGCGGGATTATCGACTTTGGCGACATGTGTTTTGGCCGCACCATCAACGAACTTGCCATAGTGCTGGCCTATGCGCTGCTGGATGCCGCCGATATATATTCCGCTGCGAAGGCGGTTATCGCCGGTTACGTTTCCGAATTTCCGCTTGAAGAAAACGAAGCCGAAACCCTTTATGACCTGATGCGGATGCGGCTTGTGGCCAGTATCTGCATATCGTCGCGTCAATCGGCAAAACATCCTGAAAACGCTTATCTGATGGTATCTCAGGCACCAGCCATGGCCTTGCTGGTGCGTTTGGACCAAATCGACCCGGAGTTCATGATCGCACTTTTCCGCCGCGCGGCAGGGTTTCCGGCAACCCGCGCCCAAGTTGCGGTCACCGAACACCTGGCACGCGCCGCAACATCGCAGATGTTCCGCCCGCCGCTCGACAGGTCTGCCAGACTCGCGGTTCTGACAGGCAGCACCCACCCGGAAATGCCCGCGTTTTCAGACAAGGCCTTTGACGGCTGGTTTGCCCGGCAGCGCCCGCAACACCTGCCCGAAAATGTGGCATTCTATGGCTTTGGACCCTACGGCGAGGCGCGGTCAGTCTATGCGACCGACCAGTTCGCCGATGCCGCCAGCCCCGAACGCCGCACCCGCCATCTTGGCATTGATGTCTTTGCCGCCGCCATGACGCCGGTTTATGCGCCGCTGGCGGGAACGGTCGCCTATGTGAGCTATAATGCCGATCCGCTCGACTATGGAAACACGCTTATCCTTGAACATGAAACGGAGGCAGGCACGAAGTTCTGGACGCTCTACGGCCATCTGGCGGGCACGCTGCCATCCTTGCTGAAGCCCGGCCAAACGGTTGCCGCTGGTGATCTGATCGCCCATCTGGGTGATTGGCACGAAAACGGCGGCTGGTCGCCGCATCTGCATTTTCAGGTGATGACGGACCTTCTGGCGCAGCGGCAGGGCAATTTCTTTGGTGTCGGTCATGACAGCCTTTGGGATGTCTGGTCAGGCATTTGTATCGACCCCAATCTGATCCTGCGTCTGGCCCCCGAAAGCTTCCGCGTAGACCCTGTTTCGCCTGAAAATCTGCTCGAACGGCGCACCAAGGCCATCGGGCCATCCCTTTCGGTGTCCTACAGGGAAAAGCTGAAAATCGTCCGGGGCGACAGTGCCTATCTC
>JBATDH010000384.1:0-6788 GCA_049663365.1 Albidovulum sp.
AAACAGAAGATCCCAGCCGAAGTAAAGAAGCAGCGTGCCCAGCATCGGCCCAAAGACATAGCCCAACCCCCCAAGAAAGCAGTTCAGCATGAAATTGACGCTGTCGGTGACTTGAAAACTGGACGGGTAGATCGATTGCGAGATCGCCACAAAGCTGGCCCCGGCAATACCGCCGAAAAAGCTCGAGATCGAATAGGCCAGCACCCGAAGATAGGCGGTGTTGACGCCGATGGAGGCGGCGAGTTCCTCATTTTGCTGCAAGGACCGGCACAGATGCCCCAGCCGTGAATTGACGATCCGGTAAAGCGCCGCGTAGCACAATGTCATCAGGGTTACAGCCATCAGGTAGAAGGCGAGCTTGGGGTTTTCGAGCGTCGCAAAATCCGGGATCAGCACCAGGCCGAAAACCGACAGTTCCCCCGGCAATGGGATCGACGTGATACCCTTTGCCCCCTGCGTGACCGACAAGGCCAGCGCGGACAGCCGCGCGACTTCGGTCAGCACCAGTGTGACCATGGCGAAATAGACCCCGCGCAGGCGCAGGATGGGCAGGCCGATCAGCACGCTCAGGCCCGCGCAGAAAAGCCCGGCCAAGGGCAGCGTCAACCAGAAATTGACCCCGGCTTGCGTGATCAGCACCGCAGATACATAGCCACCCGCCAGCGCATAGGCCCCCTGACCGATATTGATGCGACCGATGTAAAAGGTCAGCCACACGCCCGCCGATGCGATGGACAAAAGCGCCACCGCCGTCAGCGTGTAGTAGAAGTCCCACCGCCCACTGGCCGCAATCGCCCAGGGCACCAGAACGAAGACGATCAACAGAAAGGTGCCGACGCCGATGAGCTTGTTGAAATTTGTCATTGTCTCAACCCCAGGGCTTGCCCATCAGCCCTTGCGGGCGGAAGGCGAGGAAGACCATCAGTGAGGCGAAGATCACGAGGTAAGTGATGTCGCCATAAACCGCGAGAACAGTGAGACCGATGGATTCCATCATACCGAGGATGAACCCGCCGGCGATGGCACCGGAAATCACCCCCGCGCCCCCGATCATGATCATCAGGAAGGCCTTGATCGACGTTGGGCCGCCCATCCCCAGGTTGATCCCGGTAATTGTGACCAGCAAACCTCCGACAAGCCCCGCCAGCATCGCCCCCAGGGCAAATCCGATCATCGAATAGCGATCGACATCGACGCCCATGAGCTGGGCTGCAATGCGGTCCTGCGCCAGCGCCCGCATCGCGCGACCGGCGCGCGAATACTGCATGAACAGAATAAAAGAGGCGATGATCGCAATCGCCAGCACCCCGATCAGAATGCGGTCATAGGGCATGATCAGCCGGTAATCCCAGTTGAAGACGCCGTTGATGATTTTCGGCACCCCGCGCTGCTTTTCCCCGAAGACCAGCAAGATCACGGCATCGAGGAAAAAGGCGATCCCGGCGGCCAGCAGCATCGTGCTTTCTTCGCGATGGGATTTGCGAATGACCGGTCGGAACAGAAACTTTTCGATCAGTGCGCCAACAATGGCGAGCGTCACAGCCGAGGCAAAAAGGCCGACAATGAAGGGCATTCCCAACTGGCCCACGAACGTATAGGTCACGAAACCGCCCAGAACATACATCTGCCCATGGGCAAAGTTCAGCACGTTCATCAGCGAAAAGATCAGCGTCAGTCCGAGGGCGATGAGCGCATATTGGGCACCAAGATAGAGCCCGTTGGCAAGTATCTGTTCCATGGCGAATGCCTTTGCTATGTCGGGGCCTGACCGGGAAGAGGAAAGCCAGGCCCCAAGAGACGGGTTCAGCGGCGGTCAGTCGACTTGGGCCACAAACATCGTCTCGAACGCGCCGTTGTTGAAGACGTTCACAACCAGTGGCACCGACAGCTGGCGCTTTTGCCCGAAAGAGGTCATGCCCACGTATTTCAGCTTGGCATCGCCGACCATATAGGGGTTTGGCGCTTCGAATGTGTCCATGGTTTTCTTGAAGGCTTCGACATCGTTGATCGCCGCCGGATCGGCCTTCAAGGTATCGAGGATATATTCAAGCGCATAGACCTTGGTGTTCGACTCGTCGTTATATTCGCCGAACATCTTGGTGTAGCGGTCGACAAATTCGCGCATCATGTCCGAAGCCAGTTCCGGCGTCGAGGCACCACCCACCGAGATGAAGCCGTTGGCCAGTTCGCCGGCACCTTCCTGAAGCACGCCGGCGTCCTGCGCGGTTTCGGTCGAAATCAGCCCGGTATAGCCAAGTTCGCGGGCCGAGCGAATAAGCTGCGGCGCGTTGGCGGGCGAGACACCGGAAAGAACCAGAAGATCAGGCTGGGTCTGGATCACCGGCAATAGCACAGGCGTAAAATCGGTCGTATCGACCTGATAGGTCACAGAGTCGGAAACCACTTCAAGACCAAGCGCCTTTGCCGCCTCGACACCGCCGTCGCGCTGCGACAGCGGATCGGATTCGTTGGCGGCAACGAAGGCTACCTTCTGGATACCGTTGTTATCCATCAGATACTTGTAGATCGCCGGACCCGACTGGTAGTTGGCGACCATTCCGAGGACTGCGTTGGACGCAGGCGCAACATAAAGCGACTTGGGAAATGCATAGGGGAAATAGATGATCCCGTTTTGCTCGGCCACCGGGCGAACCGCCGCCGCCCCGTCATCGACGTTCGGACCGACAACATAATGGATACCCTCCTGGGCCATTTTCTCCATGCCCGCGATGGCGCGCTTGGGGTCTTTTTGATCGTCGAAGGCGACGATCTCGACGTCATAGACCGTGCCGCCGATATCGACGCCGCCGGTTTCATTGATCCAGGCGGCACGGGTTTCCATGGACCGCTGATTCGAGGTTCCCCAGGCCGCGGCCGGTCCGCTGGTCACACCCACAAACCCGATCTTGAGAACCGGGTTGTCGGCAAAAGCCATGCCGGTGAAAGAAAGGCCCAGAACGGCGGCAAAGGCCGTGGATTTAAGCATCGTGCGTCTTTTCATTGGTTGTCCTCCCTGAACAATTTGTTCGTTTCCCGACACTGAAAAACGGTCGCGATAATTGATCGAAGCATTTTGTTAACAATCATGTCAACAAAATTGTCGACAATTGTATGATCTCGGGTCAACATTGACTTTGCCAAAGGCCCGCCTACAACGTGAACAAAAAGTAGAACCCCTTATGTTTACGAAACAAATGGAAATCACGGATTCAGCCGAAGAACCGACCGAAGGTGAAATCGTCGATCGAATTTTCGATGCGGTGATTGATCAGCGCCTTCCCCCCGGCTCGAAACTGTCCGAATCGGCGCTTTGCGATGCTTTCGGCGTGGGCCGTATGCGCATTCGTCGCAGCCTGCTGTTGCTGGCCAGCCGGCAGGTCGTGGAACTGCAATCCAACCGCGGTGCCTTTGTGGCAAGCCCGACCAAGGAACAGGCCCAGGAGGTTTTCGAGTCGCGCCTTTTGATAGAACCCAATGTCGCGATGCTTGCGGTCAAGCGGGCGACAGCAGATGATATGGAAATGCTGGCGGCCCATCTGGCCAAGGAAAAATCCGCGCATCAGTCTGATAACCGCCACGATGCCATTCGGCTATCGGGCCAGTTTCATGTTGTATTGGCCAGCATCGCCGCCAACAGCGTCATGGAACGGATGATCAAGGAACTTGTGACCCGTACATCCTTGATTATCGGTATTTTCGGAGCCCCCGGAACCGCGAACTGCCGGGACGACGATCATTTTCAGTTGCTGGAGGCTTTCCGCGCCAAAGATGCCGCTGGCGCGGCACGATTGATGTCTGAGCATCTCGAACATATCCAGGCCAATCTTGACCTGACAAAGGGGCGCGCAAAGAATGTCGATCTGGCAAAGCTGTTTTCGCGCGACTGAAATACAGCGTTTCGACTTATACTTTAATCACCTTTCGCTGCCTGAAATCAAAGATTTCGGCGCGATAGGTGATAAGTGATGTCTCAAGGTAAAGTCGAACCGCATTTTGCCGCAGGACAGATTACTGTAGGTCGCTGAACGCCCGTGTCATGCGCGCAACCGCGTCCCTTACCCGCGCGCGTGGCAGGCCGAGGTTGAAGCGCAGATAGGTTTCACCCCCCAGTCCGAATACCGGACCCGGACTGGCGGCGATCTTGGCCGCTTCCGCGACACGGGCGGCGAATTCCTCGCGCGCCATCCCGGTCCCGGCAAAGTCGACCCAGGCCAGATAGGTGCCCTGCATCGGCATCATCCTCAGTCCCGGAATGGCGTTGATCCCTTCGGCGAAACAGCGGTGATTGGCGTCGAGATAGGCCACCAGTTGATCGACCCAGGCGGCCCCTTCCGGTGAATACAGCGCGGGCGTCATGTGCAGCGACATGGAGTTGGGCGAAATTGACAGTTGCGACAGGCGTTTGGCATAGGCTGCGCGCAATGTCTCATCCTCGATGATCACATTGCCGCAATGCATCCCGGCGACATTGAAGGTTTTCGATGTGGCGGTCATGGTGATCAGCCGATCCGTGAGATCGGGATCAACCGTTGGCATCGCGAAGTGCTTTTGCCCCGGAAAGATCAGATCGTGGTGAATTTCGTCCGAAATCAGGATCAGGTCATGGCGCTTGGCAAAATCGGCCATGCCCTGCAATTCCGCCCGTGTCCACACCCGCCCCCCCGGATTATGCGGCGAACAGAGGATAGCCATTTTTTCGTTGCCGGTCATCTGCGCGTCCCAGGCGTCGAAATCCATCTGGTAAACGCCGCCTTCTATCGCCAGCGGGCATTCGACAAGTGCGCGGTCATTGGCCCGGATCACCCGCGCAAAGGCATGATAGACGGGGGTAAAGATCACGACACCTTGCCCCGGTCTGGTAAAGGCTTCCATGGCCATGGCGACAGCGTTGACGATGCCGTGGGTGGTGAATACGCCCTTCGGGTCCACGTCCCAGCCATGCCGTTTGCGCATCCACCAGCAGATGGAATCGGTATAGGCGGACATGTCGCCGAAATAGGTGAACACGCCGCTGGCGGCCACCTTCGCCACCGCGTCGATCACGCCTTCGGGCGGGCGAAAATCCATATCGGCGACCCACATCGCCAGCCCGTCATCGGGGGACACGCCCATAAGGCTCTTCATGCCGTCCCATTTCTGGGAATGCTGGCCGCGAAAGTCGATGATGTCGTCGAAACTCATGGGGGCGCTCCTTTTGGGCGCGAAACTATCCCAGTTACCGGCAGGCGCAAGAGGCGTTGCGCTTGCCCATTGCAAGGGCAAGACGCTTCGCCTAAATCCGGGGCCATGAGCATTCGACCGATCCTGATCCATCCTGACCCGCGGCTGAAGAAAATGACCGATCCCGTGACCGACATCACGGATGACCTTCGCGCGACCGCGCATGACATGCTCGACACCATGTACGACGCGCCGGGCATCGGCCTTGCTGGTCCGCAGATCGGGCTGATGCAGCGCATGATCGTGATGGACTGCATCAAGGATCCCGAGGTGGCACCACGCCCGATGGTGCTGATCAATCCGCAGGTTTTCTGGTCGTCCGAAAGCCGCAATGTCTATGAGGAAGGTTGCCTGTCGATCCCCGAACACTATGCCGATGTCGAACGCCCGGCCGAGGTGAAGGTGCGCTGGCTCTCGCTCGACGGGGCCGAACAGAGCGAACATTTCACCGGCCTTTGGGCCACCTGCGTCCAACACGAGATCGACCATCTCGACGGCAAGCTGTTCATCGACTACCTGACGCCGCTGAAACGCCAGCTCATCACCCGCAAGATGACCAAGCTGAAGCGTGAACGGGCGCGGTTGTGACCCTGCGCGCCTTCGTCCCCTATCCCGACAAACGCCTGCGCATCTCCGCCGATCCTGTGGCGGCGATTACCGAAACCGTGCGCATGATCTGGGATGACATGGTGGCCACCATGGACGCCATGCCCGGATACGGCCTTGCCGCGCCGCAGATCGGCATCATGCAACGGCTGGCAGTGGTGGATTGCTCGGACAAACGCGGTCAGGCAGTGCGCATGGCCAACCCCGAAATCCTCCACGCCTCGATCCAGATGCGCCGCCACGAAGAGGCAAGCCCGAACCTGCCCGGCGTTTCGGCCATCATTGAACGCCCGCGGGCGGTGACGGTGCGGTTTCTGAACGAATTGGGCGAAATCGAGGACCGCGATTTTGTCGGCCTCTGGGCCACCAGTGTCCAGCACCAGATCGACCACCTCAACGGCAAGATGTTTGTCGATCACCTCAGCCCCATGCGCCGCAAGATGCTGGTGGCCAAGGCCGACAAGCTGAGGAAACGGGCGTGAAGATCGTCTTCATGGGCACGCCGGAATTTTCGGCCCCGGCGCTAGACGCGCTGGCCGCCGCGCATCAGGTTGTCGCGGTCTATTGCCAGCCGCCGCGTCCGGCGGGGCGCGGCAAGAAGGACCGGCCAAGCCCGGTGCAGTCCCGCGCCGAGGCACTCGGCATCCCGGTACGCCACCCGGTCAGCCTCAAATCCCCCGAAGAACAGTTCGCCTTCGCCGGTCTCGGGGCCGATATTGCCGTCGTCGTGGCTTACGGTCTGATTCTGCCGCAGGCGATTCTCGATGCCCCCCGGCATGGCTGTCTCAACATCCATGCCTCGCTCCTGCCGCGCTGGCGCGGAGCGGCACCGATTCACCGGGCGATCATGGCGGGCGATGCGGAAACCGGCATTTCGATCATGCGGATGGTGGTCGGGCTGGATACCGGCCCGGTGCTCATGGCCGAACCGACGCCGATTGTCCCGACCGAGACGACAGCAG
>JBATDH010000385.1:0-1738 GCA_049663365.1 Albidovulum sp.
ATCTTTCGCCCCGAGGCGACAGGCGCGATGGCGGCGCGCTGGGCGGCAAATTCCATGGCACCGAAAAGCGGGTGCAGCGTGCAATCGGCGGGCAGGTTTCGCGCCAGGAGCGATTGCGCCCGCCTGATTTCGCCCTCGCCGGGAAGGAATACCAGAATGCCGCCCTCGGTTTCGCGGACCGCTTGGGCAACAAGGTGCGCGACGCCGGCCTCATAGCGCAAGGTGGTATCGGGACTGCGGGGCAGCCAGCGGGTTTCTACCGGGAAGGCACGGCCCTGAGAGGTGATGACCGGGGCGTTGTCGAGCATCAAGGCAACCGGGTCGGCGTCAAGCGTCGCCGACATGACCAGAATGCGCAGGTCCGGGCGCAGGGCCTGACGCACCTCCCACACAAGGGCAAGGCCGAGATCGGCATTCAAGGAGCGTTCATGGAATTCGTCGAAGATCACCATGCCGACGCCGGGCAGGTCGGGATCGGATTGCAGCATCCGGGTCAGGATGCCTTCGGTCACAACTTCAATTCTCGTGGATTTGGCGATCCTGGCCGCACCGCGCATCCGGTATCCGACGGTTTGCCCGACCGGTTCGTCCAGGGTTTCGGCCATGCGTTCGGCGGCGGCGCGGGCGGCCAGTCGGCGCGGCTCCAGCATCAGGATGCGCCCGGCCACGGAGCCTGTTTCCAGCAATGCCAAAGGCACACGCGTGGTCTTGCCCGCACCGGGGGGTGCCTGCAACACGGCGCGCCCGTCGCGGGCAAGCGCCGAGATCAGCGCCGCAAGCGCGTCTTCGATGGGCAGTGTGTCTGTCACAAAGGCGGTTATCGCCGTTTCAGACGGCCTTTGCCATAGAGCGAATCCAGGGTGATTTCTTCGGCCCGCATCATGCCGTTATCGGCCTGCCGATAGGTCATGCGGAAGGGAAAGCGCTGTTTTTCGGCCATTTCCTTGTCCGAGAACCCATCAAGGCGCCGGTATTCGCCAAGGCACGTCACGGTGTCGCCGGATTTTTCCGGCGCTGTGAGCACGACCTGGCTACGCCTTTGGCCATCAAACATGAACACTTTCAGGGTGCAGACCTCGGATTCCGGGACATCGCGCAGCGCCGCATAAAGTGCGGTCAGCGGATCGACCGTACCGCCCTGTGTCGCCGGATCAATATCGCCGTCGCGCGGCGGGCGCGGGGGATTGTAGGTTTTGACCTGCGGTGTGCCGTTCTGGTAGTCCATCACCGATTGCGACTGGCGTTTGCCGGTATCGGCATCCTCTTCATAGCGGCTGGGGGTAAAGCGGCCATCCTTGACGGTGCCGCTGGCGCGGGCGTCATAGCGCACCTTGCGCACCAATGCGACCAGACCGCCGCTTTTCAGCACGCCTGAGGCAGAATAGCTGGTGCCGTTGATGGCCCCGCTGATCGACAGGGTTCCGGCGTGGATGCCGCGCAGGCTCAGATCAAAGACGGCGCTGTCGGTTTGATCCGCCGAGGCCGGAAAGGCGGCGATCACCGCGCTGAGCGCGAGGGCGGAAATCCCGCGATGGGCAATTGTCATGGCACTGCTCACTCTTTTTTCTGTCCATTGCTCTGGACATGGATGACCCTGAACAGGCAAGAAAACCACACAGAGGTCAATTCACATGACCGTATCATCAGCAAAAGGTCGCCGGTAGCGAAACATGGATGTTATCGAACTTGCACAACGGCTGAGGACCGGAGACCGGCGGGCGCTGGCGCGGGCGATCAC
>JBATDH010000386.1:0-18357 GCA_049663365.1 Albidovulum sp.
TGGCGACGGGGGACGACAGCTACCGCGCCATCTATGAAGACCGCAAGAACAAGGTGCACCCCTTCGTCGTGCCGCGGTTGATGAACAATGCAGCCGCCGCACATATCGCTATGGAATGGGGTTTGCGCGGCCCGAGTGTTACGGTTTCAACGGCGTGTGCATCGGCAAACCATGCGATGGGTCTGGCCTTTCAGATGATACGGTCGGGTGCCGTCACCGCAATGCTGACAGGCGGCGCGGAAGCCATGCTGTGTTTTGGCGGTGTCAAGGCCTGGGAGGCGTTGCGGGTCATGTCGGATGATGCCTGCCGCCCGTTCAGCGCCAACCGCAGCGGCATGGTCATGGGCGAAGGTGCCGGCATCTTTGTCTTTGAGGAATGGGAAAATGCCCGCGCTCGCGGGGCAGATATTCTGGCCGAAGTCATCGGATTTGCGATGACGTCCGATGCCAGTGACATCGTGATGCCCAATCAGGACGGCGCGCAACGGGCAATGGCAGGGGCGATGCGCGACGCGGGTCTGAACCCGGATGCGGTCGGCTATATCAATGCCCACGGTTCGGGAACGATGGCCAATGACAAAACCGAATGCGCCGCCATTGTCCAAGCTTTCGGGGCACAGGCGCAACGTCTGATGGTCTCATCGACCAAATCCATGCATGGACATCTGATCGGAGGCACCGGGGCCGTAGAACTGTTGGCCTGTCTGATGGCCTTGCGGCAGGGGAACATCGCCCCCACCATTGGGTACGAACAGCCAGACCCGGATTGCGCGCTGGATGTTGTTCCGAACACGGCGCGTCAGGCCAGGGTCACGGCTGTCTTGTCCAATGCCTTTGGCTTTGGTGGCGTGAACGCGGTTCTCGCGTTGAGAAAAGCCTAGCAAGAAGCCAATCGTCTTGGCCCCGACCGTCGTTTGCGACAGTTATTGCGCCGCCGGAGGATTGGCCTTTTTCACCGCTTCGAACCCCGCCGTAAAGCCTTTCAGCGATACGCTGACATCGACGGTTCGCGACGGGTCAGCCACCGGCACCACTGAAATGACCGCAACCACGCCTTTTCTGAAACCGGCAAGGTCTTCTTCGGTAAACCCGACGCGGGCAACGCATCCGACATTGGTGCAGAACGTGAAAGGGTAGCGCTTGGTCTTGCCCTTGTCCACGGAGATATTGACCATCTGGGGCAACAGGGTTTCCAGCGGCGTGATGATCGTCGCGCCGGCGACAGCATCGCCGCCTTCGGGTAGCGCCAGCAAGCTGATTTCGGCAATGGCGTTGCCATTTTCCTCGGTCAAAAGCTGATAGAGCTGGCAGGGATCCGAGCCGTCCTTGCTGCGAACGCAGCGCAGTTGCCAGTCACCAAAGGTTTCCGCCACGTAGGGTTTGCCAACTTCATCGCCCGTTGTGGTGTCTGCTGCTGGGGCGGCCTCCGGGGCGGGGGCCTCGGGCGCGGGTGCGGTTTCCTGGGCGAGGGCCGGAACCGCCATGACGAGCGCCAAAATCAACGGCATCATTTTGGAGAGATTGACCATTTGAGTCTTCCATTGGTGAGGTTTGAACTTTGACACGGCGTCTATCATGCCTGATTGGCAGTGTCAGTCGGGAAACAACATGTGCGGGGCGACGGCGGGTTTTCGCCAAACTGGCCCTAGCTATGGCGAGGCGATGGAGAACAAGGTGCAAAAACGAAGAAAAGGGCCCGTGACAGGCCCTTTCCAAGAATTTCTCTCCCCGTCGGACTGGCCGACTTATTATTGAAGCGGACGCTAGTAAGTAAAGCGCTGTGCGTCAACACAAAAAATGACTGATCGGGAAAAGTGATCTTCCTAAAAAGGGCCGCGCCGGTCGTGGCGCGGCCAGTCTGACAGGGAGGAAGTCACATCCCTTCAAGAAGTGTCAGTGAAGGAATGCAATCGACACTGGCATGGCCGCGTTAAGATTGTATTGTTGCGCGAAAGAAAGTTGCATTTGGGGGTGAACGTGCTGACCGAGAACGGAATTTTTGTTGGCGGCGGCGGCAATGGCGGCGGGTATGACGCTCCGCAGGAATTGTTGCTCAAATTCGGCAATCGTCATGGATTGATTGCCGGGGCAACCGGGACCGGCAAGACCGTCACATTGCAAATCCTGGCCGAGGGTTTTTCGGCGGCGGGTGTCCCGGTATTTTTGTCTGATGTGAAGGGTGATCTTGCCGGTCTGGCTGTCGCCGGGTCAGCGGATCACAAACTTCATGGCGCTTTCATGAAGCGCTGTGAAACGATCCACTACCAGCTTGAATATCAATCCTTTCCCGTGACGTTCTGGGATTTGTTCGGCGATCAGGGGCACCCCATCCGAACCACCGTTTCGGAAATGGGCCCGCTCCTGCTGTCGCGGCTCATGGACCTGAGCGATGCGCAGGAAGGTGTTTTGAACATCGCCTTTCGTCTGGCCGATGAAGAAGGCTTGCCGCTGCTTGATCTGAAAGACCTTCAGGCCATGCTGGTCTGGATCGGCGAGAATGCCGCAGAACTGTCCTTGCGATACGGCAATATCGCCGGGTCCAGTGTGGGCGCGATCCAGCGCCAGCTTCTGGTGTTGGAAAACCAGGGCGGCACACGGCTTTTTGGCGAACCGGCGCTGGATCTGGCCGACATGATGGCGGTTGCCGCCGACGGGCGCGGGCGGGTCAACATACTGGCGGCAGACAAGCTGATGGCCTCGCCCCGGCTTTATGCCACCTTTCTGCTCTGGCTATTGTCCGAGCTTTTTGAGACCCTCCCCGAGGTTGGAAACCCGGACAAGCCGAAATTCGTGTTCTTCTTCGACGAGGCGCATCTATTGTTTGACGGTGCCCCCAAGGCGCTGGTGGACAAGGTCGAACAGGTGGCGCGTTTGATCCGGTCCAAGGGCGTCGGTGTTTACTTTGTGACCCAAAACCCGGCGGACGTGCCCGATGACGTTCTGGGGCAGCTTGGCAACCGGGTTCAACACGCCTTGCGCGCCTTTACCGGCAAGGACCAACAAGATCTGAAGCGCGCCGCCCAGAATTACCGGGCCAACCCTGAATTCGACACCGAAACGGCGATCAAGGAGGTAGGCACAGGCGAGGCCGTTACCTCATTCCTTGAGGAAAAAGGCATTCCCGGCGTGGTCAAGCGCACGTTGGTGCGCCCGCCCGCAAGCCAGCTTGGCCCGATCACCGAAGCCGAACGTCGCGAGGCGATAGTCAAATCCGGGCTGGGGGCCAAATATGACAAGGTGTTTGATCGGGAATCGGCGTTTGAAAAACTCCATGCAAGGGCGGATGCGGCGGCCAAGGCCGCAGCCGATGCCGAGGCGCGCGAAGATAAACTGAAGGAAGAGGAGCGCGAGTTCAAATCGGCGCGCCGGTACGATGGCCGCAGCGTTGGCCGGTCGTCTTCGCAAAAACGCTCGTCGCGATCGGACAGTCTGGCCGAGGCGTTTGGCAAGAGCGTCGTGCGCCAGATTGGCTCCAAGACCGGGCAGGCCATCGTGCGGGGGATATTGGGCAGTCTGTTCAAGTCCCGTTAAAGCGGCCTGATCTTGATCCGGGTGATCCGGTTTTCCTTGCGTGCCATCACCTCGAAGCGGAATCCATGGAAGGAAAAGACCTGCCCTTCGGCCGGGATCATCTGGGCTTCGTGAATGACCAGGCCCGCGATGGTGTTGGCCTCATCATCGGGCAGCGACCAGTCCGTGGCGCGGTTCAGGTCGCGGATGGTCATGGCACCGTCGACAATACAGTCGCCGGTCTCGGTGCGTTTCAAGGGATGTTCGGCATCAATGTCGAATTCATCGGTGATCTCGCCCACGATTTCTTCGATGATGTCTTCAAGCGTGATCAGACCCCGCAAGTCGCCATATTCATCGACCACCAGCGCGAAATGGGTCCGGCGTTTCAGAAATTCGCGCATCTGTTCGTCCAGGGGCGTGGTTTCGGGCACGAAATAGGGTTTCTTGGCGACGCTCAAAATGTCGATTTCGCGAATCGAGGCAAGGTTTCCGTCATCGCCGCGCACCGTCTTTTCGACCGCCCGCAGCAAATCCTTGGCATGGATGACCCCAATAATGTTCTCGCGTTCGCCTTTGAACAGCGGCAATCGCGTATGTGGCGAGGCCAGAACTTGCGACAGGATTTCGGCCGGCTCGGATTCAACGTCAACCATTTCAAGCTGGCTGCGATGGCGCATGATCTCTTCGACCGTCCTGTCATTGAGGTCGAGCGCACCCAGTAGGCGGTCGCGATCTTCTTTCAGCATCGCCCCTTCGGAATGACCGAGTGCCAGCGCCCCGACGATTTCTTCGCGCAAAGACAGCACATGGCTGTCCGGGTCCGTACGCACACCGAAAAGCATCAGCAAACCGCGCACGATGATGCGCACCATGCTGACAATCGGCGTTAGCACAATAATCAACAGCCTGATCGGTCGCGCCACGCGCGATGCGGCGGTTTCGGGGGCGGTAATCGCATAGGTCTTGGGCAGGACTTCGGCAAAAACCAACACCAGTGCCGTCATGACCAAGGTGGCCACGGCGACGCCATTGACGCCAAACAGTCGGGAAAAAAGCGTGGTTGCGAGGGCCGCCGACAAGATGTTGGCAACATTATTGCCCAGTAGAATCGCGCCGATCAGCTTTTCGGAATCTTCCGTGATGGTCAGCGCCGCTTGCGCCCCCCGGCTTCCCTTGTCAGCCTGAGCGCGCAATTTTCCCCGTGATGCCGCGGTCAGGGCCGTCTCGGAGCCAGAAAAAAAGGCCGAGAGCAGCAAAAGGAGCAAGATTGCCCCGGCAGTCAACCAGGTTGCACTGTCAAGAAGTGCGACGATTTCCATATTTCCAATCCTTTTGAATTGCACCGTTTATGAGCGAGCGCGGGGTTCGCTTCAAGCGACTCGATTGATTTGTTCGCTTCCCGGTTGGCGGGCGTAAGAAACTTGCCAGACCTCTCCTAAACGGCATCAAAGCGTTTCGCGGGCAAGCGGGTGGTTTTCAAGGACAAGTTTTTTCAACCGCTCGTCGAGCACGTGGGTATAAATTTCGGTGGTCGAAATATCAGCGTGACCAAGCAATGTTTGAATGGCCCGCAGGTCTGCCCCACCGGCCAGCAAATGGGTCGCGAAGGCATGGCGCAATGTGTGTGGGGAAACCTTGGCGGGGTTTATGCCGGCCGCCAATGCCAATTCCTTCAAAAGACCGTGGAAGGCCTGCCGGGTGAAATGCCCGGCCAGGCCACGGGCGGGAAAAAGATAGCGGCTTGGCGGTGTGCCCAACTCTCGCCTGGCCGTTTCCGAGGCTGCATCCAGCGCCGCCAGCCATTCCGCCACGGCCATCCGCGCCGTACCGGACAGCGGGACCATGCGTTCCCTGCCGCCTTTGCCTTTCACCAGCAGCATTCTCGGATCGCCCCGCGCCGCCGCGACCGGCAGGCTGACCAACTCGGTCACCCGCATACCCGTGGCATATAGCAGTTCCAGAAGGCAGACATTACGCAATCGCTCATATTGTCCGCGCCCGCTTGTCTGGCTGGCTACCAGAAGCGCCTCCACCTCTTCAATGCTCAGAATCTTGGGCAGGCGTTTGGATTTGCCCGGACCGGTGATCTGGATCGCCGGGTTTTCCGCGCGCCAGCCTTCGTCATAAGCGAAACGGTAAAGCTGACGAATGGCCGACAGCCGTCTGGCACGGGTTGCGCGCGACAGGCCTTCGGCGTCGCAGGCCACCAGATAGAATTCGACATCCGCACGGCTGGCCGTGTCGAAATGTGTCTGGCGGCGACCGAGCCAGTCGGCAAAGTCCTTCAGATCACGCCCATAGGCCAGCAAGGTATTGCGCGCGGCATCGAGTTCGGCTGCCTGTGCCTCGAGGAATGCAGATATCCACTGGGCCATCGTCGCCATCGACCTAGCCTCGCCGTTCCAGCAACAGCAGTTCAAGTGCGGCACGGCGTGCGGCTGTCTCCAGACCGATGCGGCGCAGTGTTTGCAGGCCGCCCGTGACTCGGCGAAGATCGCCGCGCGCGCCTTCGGTTATGTCATCTATGGCCAGCAGTACCGCTTCGCCGATCCGGCCCTGGTCCAGCAGCCCGGCCGCATCAGGCGACCGGAGCGGGCCAGCCTCGAACGCGGATTTGATGGCCAGACCAAGCTGGTCGGGCGGTGTTTGCCCCGCCACCCGGCCACTGGCGATGCCGATCAGGAAAGCCTCATCCGAATTGGTTGCCTGCCGGGCCAAAGCGACAGCTTCGTAAGCCTCCGACAACAGGCCGATCCGGAAAGAAAGCGCTGCGGAGTCATCGCTCGGGGGTAGATCGGCTAAAATTTTTCCATAATAATTGGCAAAAGGAACCTCGAGCTCGACCAATGTCATTTGTTGCCAGGCGCTTTGCATGGCTGTGGAAATGCGCGCTGGATTGCGGGTTGCCAGCGCTTTTTCCAATTCCTGTATGGCTTTGACCCGTTCCCAGACCCCGCCCGATGCCGCGGCCTTGCGTTCGGCGTAAAGGCCAAAAAGCTGGTTTTCGCCAATCGCACCCGTCCGCGCCAGTCTTTCGCCCGCCTCGATCCGCACCTTCCAGCCGGTGTTGGACCGCAAGTCTGCCTGCGCAAAGGCCAAAGGCAACGTGGTGGTCTGCAATGGCTGGCCGACGGCCTCCATGAGGCGAAAAACCAGCGGCGACGGTCGTGTGGGCAGCGGTAGCTCGGCTTCGCCCTCGAAAAGATCGGGGTCCAGAAACCGCGCCAGCAAATCCGCCATGTCGACATCAATATAGCCCAGCGCCTCGCCGGTGCGCAGCGACAATGCCGCGGCATTCCAGTCGCCCGCGCGGGCAAGGCAAAAGATGCGCGCCGGAAATGTCGGGGCGATTTCGGGTGTATCCAGCATTTTCGTGCAGGCGCGATCCTCTTGCCCGATCAGCAAGGCAGCATCGAACCAGCGTCGAAAAATCTCGGCCTGCGGGTGATCGACCAGTTCCATGAGCGATAGCGCCTGATCTATGGCACCAAGGTCCAGCAGCTTGTCAATGCGCGCCAAGAACAACTCTCCGCGTCCGGTGGCATCAATTGGCGGGGCCAGTTCCGCCAGAAGCACTGTGTGGAGCAGGGCCTGAATCGCGGGCAAGGTTTCGACCGCTTCCGACTGGAGTATCCGCGCCAGTTCGACCGAGGGTGTGTTTCCCCAAAGGTGATAGGGCAATCCGGAACGTTTGGCGGGCAACAGACCCAGCGCATCGAGCAGAGGGCCGTCAATGGATGTGACCGAAATCTTGCCCGGTGATGCCCCCGCTGATACCGGCGGTTCTTTGACCATGCCATGTTGTCCGCCGGGAAGGCCCGGTTCGGAAACGGATTTGGATAGCCAGTCAATGGCGGAAAGCGGTTCCTGGGCGGCTGCCGCGCCCGGTAGAAAAAGCAAGGTTGCGGCGCAAAAAGCCTGCCTAATTGCCAACATTCAGCTCTACCGGTTGGCTCACATCCGTTCGTTGTGGCACCATTTCACCAAGATAGGCAAACCCTGCCAGCGCCACAAACCCCATGACGAACAAGAAAAGCATCAATTTCAGTATACGTACCATTTTTACCTGCCGTTTTTTTTCGTGTACGTTATTTTGACCCCGGCATTGTCTTGTAGGATTGCCTGCCGCTTTTTCCCATAGTCCCGAAGCTACTGAAGATTATATATGGCATTCCCGGCAAGATCACGCCATTCAGGGCATTAAATTGTGATTTGGGCGGTTGGTCGCCTTATGAAAATCCGGTCATGCCAGTATCGGGCATTCCGAAACACGGTCAAGGTAACAGGCTTTTGGGTTCCAAGTTAAAGAAAACGGTCGTTCTCATCGGGATGATGGGGGCCGGAAAAACGGCCGTAGGCAACGCCGTCGCCAGAAGTCTGGGTGTGCCTTTTCTGGATTCGGACGAAGAAATCGAGCGGGCCGCCAATATGTCGGTGTCCGAAATATTCAGCCGCAACGGCGAGGCTTTTTTCCGCGCCCGAGAGTCGGAGGTTCTAGTGCGGCTGCTATCGGGTCAGCCGTGTATCCTGTCTACCGGCGGCGGCGCTTTTATGTCGCAAGACAATCGCGATGCTATTGCCAAACGTGGTGTCGCCGTGTGGTTGAAGGCGGATATGGAGCTGTTGTGGCAGCGTGTACGGCACAAATCCACCCGCCCCTTGCTGCGAACACCAAATCCGCGTGCGACATTGGCGACGCTCTATGATGCGCGCACCCCGGTCTATGGCATGGCGGGAATTGTTGTGGAATCGCGACCGGATTATGCCATCGACGACATGGCGAGGAAGGTAATTGCCGCGCTGAAAACCATGCCTGACATATTGGATGCACAATGACCCAGAAAGCGGACACCATTCGGGTTGATCTGGCGAACCGAAGCTATGATGTTCGGATAGGTCGGGGATTGCTGGCGCAGGCGGGGGTCGAAATATCCGGTCTGTTGACCCGACCGCGGGTGGCGGTCATTGCCGACGAGACCGTCGCCGCATTGCATCTGGACGCCCTGTGCCGCGGCTTGGGGGATATCAAGGTCGCGTCTCTGGTCCTGCCTGCCGGTGAGGCAACCAAGGGTTGGCCCGAGTTTTCGCGCGCTGTCGATTGGCTTTTGGCCGAAAGGATTGAACGAAGCGATATTGTCATTGCCCTTGGTGGTGGCGTTATCGGTGATCTGGCCGGCTTTGCCGCCGCCGTGCTGCGGCGTGGTGTGCGGTTTGTCCAGATACCGACATCGTTGCTGGCCCAGGTTGACAGTTCGGTCGGTGGAAAGACCGGGATCAACTCGCAGCATGGCAAGAACTTGATCGGGGCCTTTCATCAACCATCCTTGGTTTTGGCCGATATCGACCTTTTATCAACACTAACCAGGCGGGATTTTCTGTCGGGTTATGGCGAGGTGGTCAAATACGGGCTTTTGGGGGATGCCGGTTTTTTTGGCTGGCTCGAAACCAATGGCCCCGCACTGACCGCAGGCGATGCCGCCGCGCGACAATTTGCCGTGCGCCGGTCGGTCGAGATGAAAGCCCGCATTGTAGAGCGTGACGAAACCGAAGAGGGCGACCGCGCCTTGCTCAATCTCGGTCATACATTCTGTCACGCGTTGGAGGCGGCCACGGGATATTCTGATCGGTTGCTGCATGGCGAGGGTGTCGCAATAGGCTGCGCTTTGGCATTTGAACTGAGCCAACGGCTGGGTCTATGCGCGCAAGAAGCGCCAAGCCGGGTCAGGGCGCATCTGCGCGATATGGGCATGAAAACGGATATGGCAGATATTCCGGGTGAATTGCCGGATGCCGATGGCCTGTTGAACCTGATGGCGCAAGACAAGAAAGTGGTGGCCGGAAAACTGCGGTTCATTCTGGCCCGGTCCATCGGCTCGGCCTTTGTTGCCAGCGATGTGGATATGGCCCTGGTGCGCGACGTGCTGCGCGACGCATTGCGAAATCGCTAGGTTCGGGCTGTCGGGGGCTATCGCCCCAGCCGGTCTGCCCCGAATCCAAGGAGGGACAACGGCAACCGGGGCTTGAATTACCTGCGTTAAAACGGGATGTCGTCGTCGATATCCGAACGCGACCCGCCAGAAGCCGGTCCTTGTGAACCGCCCCCGGTATCCTGATCACCGTAGCCGCCGCCATATCCGCCGCCAGAGCCACCGCCACTGCCGTCGCTGCGCCCGTCAAGCAGCGTGAGTTCGCTGCGATAGGGGCGCAACACCACTTCGGTCGAATAGCGGTCGGCCCCGGATTGGTCCTGCCATTTGCGGGTTTCCAACTGGCCCTCGATATAGACCTTCGAGCCTTTCTTGAGATACTGCTCGGCGATCTTGGCAAGGGGTTCGGAGAATATCGCCACCGAATGCCATTCGGTACGTTCCTTGCGCTCGCCGCTTTGCTTGTCACGCCATGACTCTGACGTGGCGATGCGCAGGTTGCAGACCTTGCCGCCATTGGCAAAGGACCGCACTTCGGGGTCACGCCCGAGATTTCCCACCAAGATAACTTTGTTCACCGATCCGGCCATGCTGGCTCCTCCACCCGATTCCTGTTTGGCCTGTTAGACCATTCGTTCCCGACTATGGAAAGCACCTTGGTTAATTATCCGCTAAGACGCACCGGGGAATCTTGGGAATCGGGCCTGAGACTTCCGAAGTTATGTGCCATGGCTGAGGACCAGAAAGGCTGCGAGAAATCAGCAGGGCTGGTCAGGGCAGGAAAATGCAGTATAAACGACGGCAATCAAATGGGTGGGGTAAACATGCGCCGGATCGTCAGCGCGTGCATATTGGTATTAGCCAGCTATGCGACGCCGTCTGCCACATTGGCGGAAGGGCTGGTTTTCGCCTCGGCCAAGGCCGGATCTTCCCGGATGGCCCAATTCCGCAAACAGTCCTTTGTGCTCGATACGCGGGCGGCGACGCAGTATTCATCTTCATCGCGGCTCGCGCCGGGGGGCAAGGCGACGGTTGCACTGGCAATTCCCAACTATTCCGGGCGTTATCGCGGGGCCTATCTTGATGCGGCAAAGGCGGCTGCGGGCAGGCACGGGGTGCCCGAGGATTTGTTTTTGCGGCTGGTGCAACAGGAATCCGGTTGGAACCCCAATGCGGTTTCCCACAAGGGCGCGACCGGGCTGGCACAACTGATGCCGGCGACTGCGTCGCGGTTGGGGGTGGACCCTGCCATTCCGCATGAAAACCTCGATGGCGGGGCGCGGTATCTGCGGATGATGTATGACCGTTTCGGTGACTGGAAACTGGCGCTTGCAGCCTATAATGCCGGGCCGGAGGCGGTGGAAAAATATGGGGGTGTACCGCCATATTCCGAAACGACGGCTTATGTGAAAGTGATCCTCGGAAGCTGATTTTCGGATTTAGTCAAAAAAGCGCCTCGACCGATTGACCGTCACTCCATCTCGATCGTGCCGGGGGGTTTTGATGTCACGTCATACATCACCCGGTTGATGCCCTTGACCTCGTTGATGATCCGCGTGGCGGTTTCACCGAGGAATTCATGGCTGAAGGGATAATAGTCGGCAGTCATGCCGTCCACTGATGTCACGGCGCGCAAGCTACAGGCGTAGTCATAGGTCCGGTAATCGCCCATGACGCCCACGGTTTTCACCGGCAGGATCGCCACGAAAGCCTGCCAGATTTCGTCATAAAGCCCGTGTCTGTGAATCTGGTCGAGATAGACCGCATCGGCCTGCCGCAGGATGTCGAGCTTTTCGCGGGTGATCTCGCCGGGGCAGCGGATGGCAAGGCCGGGGCCGGGGAAGGGATGGCGGCGGATGAAGCTTTCGGGCAGGCCAAGTTCGCGGCCAAGGGCGCGGACCTCATCCTTGAACAGTTCGCGGAGGGGCTCGACCAGTTGCATCTTCATCCGCGCGGGCAGACCACCGACATTGTGGTGCGACTTGATCGTGACCGAGGGGCCGCCCGAAAAGCTGACACTTTCGATCACATCGGGATAAAGTGTGCCCTGCGCCAGAAAATCGGCCCCGCCGATGGCCTTGGCGTGTTTGTCAAACACCTCGATAAAAAGGCCACCGATGATCTTGCGTTTGGTTTCCGGGTCGCTGACCCCTTCGAGCTTGCCCAAGAAAAGATCGGATTCGTCAGCATGGATCAGCGGCAGATTGTAATGATCGCGGAACATGCCCACGACCTGTTCGCTTTCACCCAGCCGCATCAGCCCATGGTCGACATAGACACATGTAAGCTGATCGCCGATGGCCTCGTGGATGAGAATTGCCGCAACCGAACTGTCCACCCCGCCCGACAAGGCGCAGATGACCTTCTTGTCACCGACCTGCGCGCGGATTTTGGCGATGGCGTCTTCGCGGTAAGCGCCCATGGTCCAGTCGCCGGTGAACCCTGCGAGGCGGACGAAGTTTTCATAAAGCTTCGCGCCTTTTGGCGTGTGGTGCACTTCGGGATGAAACTGCACGGCATAGAATTGCCGCGCCGGGTCGGCGGTGATGGCGAAGGGGGCATTGGGCGAGGTGCCGTAGACCGAAAATCCGGGTGCGATTTCAGAGACATGATCGCCGTGGCTCATCCAGACCTGTTCGCGACCATCGCTGAACCAGCCATCAAGTAGCGGCAGCTTGCCGGTTGAGGGCGTCACATAGGCGCGACCAAATTCGGCGGTGCCGTGACCACGTTCCACCTTGCCACCCAGAAGATGCATCATCACCTGCTGGCCGTAGCAGATACCGAGGATCGGGATGCCGAGATCGAAGACACCCTTGGGCGGCATGGGCGCGCCGTCGGCAAAAACCGACGCGGGGCCGCCCGAAAAGATCACTGCCCTGGGGGCAAAATCAGCAAGGAACGCGTCATCCACCCGGTTGAAGGGGTGGATTTCACAGTAGATGTTCAACTCGCGCAGCCGCCGCGCGATGAGCTGGGTCACCTGGCTGCCAAAGTCGATGATGAGAAGGCGCTGATGCTGGGTCATGGGCGGGGGAATAGTGCCAGTTTGCAAGGGGCGCAAGGGGCGGGAACGGGATCAGGACGCCATGGCCTTGGCCCGCAGAAGCATCCCGTAAAGGTCGCGCGGATCGTCGGGGTCAGCGATCATGTCGAGAGGTTCACTGTACGGCAGGGTTTGCAACTGGTCATGGATGTAGCGCAGGGCCGAAAAATCCTCGATCGCGAAGCCGACGGAATCGAAAAGCGTGATCTGGCGCGCGTCCTTGCGACCGGTGGCAGCGCCGGTGATGACCTGCCACAACTCCGTCACTGGATGATCCGGCGCGAGTTGCTGGATTTCGCCCTCGACACGGGTCTGCGGCGGGTATTCGACGAATATCCCCGACCGCAGCAGGATGTCGCGGTGCAGTTCGGTCTTGCCGGGGCAATCGCCGCCGATAGCGTTGATATGAACGCCCGAGCCAACCATGTTGTCGGTCAGGATGGTGGCGTTTTGCTTGTCGGCGGTGACGGTGGTGATGATCTGGGCGGTTTCAATCGCCTCTTCGGGGCTGCGGCAGGCGGTGATTTTCAGGCCGGAACCGGCGAGGTTGCGGGCGCATTTTTTGGTGGCTGCCGCGTCGATGTCGTAAAGCCGCACTTCTGTGACATCACAGATTGCCCTGAAGGCCAGCGCCTGGAATTCCGATTGCGCGCCATTGCCGATCATCGCCATGACCGTGGCACCCTTGGGCGCAAGGACTTTCGCCGCCAGCGCCGACATGGCGGCGGTGCGCAGGGCGGTGAGGATGGTCATTTCGGTCAGCAGGATCGGATAGCCGGTATCGACCTCGGCCAGCAGGCCAAAGGCGGTGACGGTTTGCAGGCCCTCTTTGGTGTTCTTGGGGTGGCCGTTAACATATTTGAAGCCGTACATGTCGCCATCGGAGGTGGGCATCAGCTCAATCACCCCGACCGAGGAATGTGACGCCACGCGCGGGGTCTTGTCAAAGCTTTCCCAGCGGCGGAAATCGGCCTCGATATAGCGGGCGATATCGGCCATGACCTGTTCGGGGCCAAGATGAAGAACCAGCTTCATCATGTTGTCAACGCTGACAAAAGGAACGATGTTGAGGTTTTCCATGTGCCGCCTCTTATCCGAAGCTACGCGTCGGGCGGTCAAACACCTTGCGCCCCATCAGCGAGCCGACAAGTTCAACCATCAGTCGGGCGGTGCGGCCGCGTTCGTCAAGGAACGGGTTCAGTTCGACCAGATCAAGAGAAGTGACCAGATCGCTTTCATGCAGATGTTCCATCACCAGATGTGCCTCGCGGAAGGTGATGCCGCCCGGAACCGTGGTGCCGACGGCGGGGGCGATGCCGGGATCAAGGAAATCGACATCGAGCGAGACGTGCAGCAGGCCGTTTTCAGCGCGCACCATATCGAGGAATTCGCGCAAGGGGGCGACAATGCCACGTTCATCCAGCACCCGCATGTCGCAGATGGTGGCGTCAGACTCCACCAGCCCCGCATGTTCGGCAGAATCAACCGACCGGATGCCGTAAAGGCAAAGCCGTTCGGGGGCGACGGGGGCCGGAAAGGCCGGAAAGGCGTCAAACCCTTCGCGCCCGGCGATATAGGCGACCGGTGTGCCGTGCAGGTTGCCCGACTGGGTGGTCAGCGGCGTGTGATAGTCGGAATGGGCGTCGAGCCAGAGCACGAAAAGCGGGCGGTCAACGGTTTGGGCGTGTTTGGCAACACCCGCAACCGAGCCGAGCGACAGCGAGTGGTCGCCACCCAGAAATATCGGAAAGCCCTTGGCCATGGCTTTTTCGCCCGCCGCCGCCAGCGCCGCCGTCCAGGCCACGGTTTCGGCGAGGTGATGAACCGCAGGGTTGACACAGGTGACATCGGGCAGCTCACCCAGACTGACATCGCCCTTGTCGATGACCTTGCGGCCCAGTTCTTCCAGGCTGCGCTGAAGTCCCGCAACCCTGTAGGCGGCCGGACCCATCAGACAGCCTTCGCGTTTCTGGCCGGAATCGATCGGGGCGCCGATCAGGATGCAGGGGGATGGCATGGGCAACCTCATTCGTTGGCTTTTGCGGCATGTTACAGGATGTCACCAAAACCGCCGCATGATTATTGATCGTCTAAAGGAACTATTGATGATTGGTTGCCCGGTGCGCCTATGTTCTTCGGGCAGCGGCAATCCACAGTGCGGCCAGAAAAAAGGAAAGGATCGCGTTCCAAGACGCCATGGAAAGACCGGCAAAGACCCAGGCGATTTCATCGCAGCGCACCAAGGGGGCGGCCATGATCTGGTTGAAAAGGTCTTCGGTAGACAGTGCCAGGTCGCCCCCCGACGTGCAGGTGTCCGGCCCCGGCCACCATTTCAGTTCCACCCCGCTGTGATAGACCCCCAAAGCACCGGTGGTTGCGGCGGCGACCGCCCCAGCATAAGGCAACCAACGCCAGCCGCAGGCCAGAACTAACGCGCCGATCAGAACCGCAGCTACATGCGGCCAGCGTTGCCACAGGCAGAGCTTGCATGGCGCGTAACCGAGGGCTTGAAACAGGAATGCGCCTAGCAACAGCGCAAGTGAGCCACCCGCAGCCAGCAAGATGAGTTTGGAGCGCGACGTCATAACAGCTTTACCGCCGCAAAGCCGCCGATCAGCAACGCCACGGCAATTGTGAACATCAGGCCAAGGCGCCGTTCAATGAAATCGCGGATGGGGGGGCCGAATTTCCACAAGAGCCCGGCGACGACAAAGAACCGAAATCCGCGCGCGATGATGCTGGTGACAACAAAGGTCATTACCGGCAAACCGGTCCAGCCGGACATGATGGTGATGACCTTGTAGGGAAAGGGCGTAATGCCCGCGATCAGCACCGGCCAGAAACCGAAATCGTTGAACCTTTGGTTGAATTCGGCCATGTAATCCGCTTTTCCCAACATGGCGAGGATGGGCTGGCCAATGGTCTCAAAGGCAAAAGCACCGATCGCATAACCGAGCATCCCGCCCAGAACCGATGCAACCATCGCCACAAAGGCAATCAGAAACGCACGGGGTGGCCTTGCGAGAATCATCGGGATCATCAGCACATCGGGCGGGATCGGAAAGACCGAGCTTTCGACGAATGCCACAATGGCCAATGCCCAGAGCGCCTTGGGATGCTCGGCAAGCCGGATCGTCCAGGAATAAAGTGCGCCGATCATGATCTGCCTGCGTGAAACCCGAAACGCTATAGGCCACGGTGCGGGCTTGGCGTCAAGCATCTGGGGGCCTTTCGCGGAGGGTGGTAACGGGTTAATGTGAAGCCACGTTCTCGTTCGGGTGGGGTGTGTATCATGAAATGGCAGGGCCGTCGCGGCAGCGGTAATATCGAAGACCGGCGCAAGATGGGCAGTGCCCGCGCCGGGGGAATCGGTGGGGTCGGGCTGATCGCGATTCTGGTGATCGGCTATGCGCTTGGCATTGATGTGACGCCCTTGCTGAACGATCCCGCGCTGTCGGGCGGCGGTGGCAGTCAAACCGAGGTGCCCCTGACCGAGGCCGACAAGACCGCAGGCCAGTTCGTTTCGGTGACGCTGGCCGATACCGAAGAGATATGGACCGAGATTTTCCGCAGCGACCTGGGGCAGACCTATCACCCGGCCACACTGGTCCTGTTCAAGCAATCGACCCAGTCACCCTGTGGCGGGGCATCCGGGGCGACCGGCCCGTTTTACTGCCCGCTGGACAAGAAAGCCTATCTCGACACCGACTTTTTCGTGACCCTGGAACAGCGCCTTGGGGCCAAAGGGGATTTTGCCGCCGCTTATGTGGTGGCACATGAGATCGCGCATCATGTTCAGGATGAGTTGGGCATACTGGGCAAGGCGAACAGTATCAGGCAAAGCGCATCCCCCGAGGAGTCAAATGCGATTTCGGTCCGGATCGAGTTGCAGGCGGATTGCCTTTCAGGGGTCTGGGCCCGCCACGCCGGCGAAAAGTTCGGCAGTCTTGAACGTGGCGACGTGGCCGAGGCGATGAATGCGGCCAAACAGATCGGCGATGATACCTTGCAGCGCAATGCCGGTCAGCGCCCGATGCCCCACACCTTTACCCATGGCACATCCGAACAACGCCAGCGCTGGTTCGCCAATGGTTTTGATGCTGGTTCCATCGGGGCCTGCGATACTTTTTCAGCCCGCGCGCTTTGAGCGTGAAACAGCTTGTCACGGCGCTTTTAGGGCGCTAGACCGCGTTTTGCGTTGCCCGAGTGGCGGAATGGTAGACGCAGGGGATTCAAAATCCCCCGCCGCAAGGCTTGTCGGTTCGAGTCCGACCTCGGGTACCATCCAGATTGGATTGAGACGGTCAAACAGCGGGTTTTCGGCCCATTGATGATTCGAGTCGTGGCCCGGTTCGGCCAAGGATGTGGACAATCTTACGGACTTTGCCGGTTTTGCGGCGATATTCGATGCCAATGGCCTTGCCCTGGTTTTGCCACAATTTGTATCCGGTGTTTTGATCGTGACGGATAGACTGTTTTCACTTTGGAAACAGATGAAAGAGTGAAATCAAAGGAATGCTCGGCGCTTGATCTGGCGGCAGCACCGAGGTCCCTGATTTTGATAGAAAATTGGAAATTTCAGAAATTTTTCGATTTGAACAATTGGAAACAATAGAGAATTTATTTCGATTGAGAAAAATTTCGGGCAGCCGGAATTGCCTCTGAAGCCGACTAAATTGGCCACATTCCGAACACTTTCTCCTTTGTTGATCCCGGCGCAGGCAGTAATTCTGAATACGCCCTTGGGGGGGCAAGTCTGGTGGCTGGGAGGAGGTTTCCTTGGCCATTCGCGGTATGAACCGGCGGATGTGCAAAAGGAAAGGACGACCAGAATGACATTGTCGCGGACCGAATGTTCTTGGGTCGCGCCAGGGAACGGAGGCAAAATGCGTCCGGGCTGTTCGGCTGGAAAGGCCGGAATGTTATCTGCCGAGACATTGGTTTTTGAGTGTTGGGGACGAGCCGGACCACTGGCGACCCTGGGGAATGGTTAGATGGCGGTAGTCGCGCAGTTCGAATTTGCCGGAAAAGGCAGCGGTGTGGCCGGGGGGGCGACTGGCCTTGGCGTGCAGTCCGGCGTCGTGCTGAATGGTGCGAGCCAGAACGAGGGTATGCTATGGCTGGGTAGCCAGAGCGGACATGCCACTATCGCCACGCCAGAGCTGCACCCGGCAACAGGGACGATCAGCATAGAGTTCGTTCCGACGTCACAGGATGGCACCGGCGCGGGACCGCTTTTGTCGCGCAGCGGATCTGGCGCTGAAAGTAGCGGTCATTTCAGTCTGGGCACGACGGCAGCGGGCCAGGTGGTTGCCCAACATGATACCCCGTCGGCAGAACACAGTTTTGGGACACCCGCAGGCTTCTTTACCGATGGCGACGCGCTTAGCGCCAGCTATTCGTGGGATGCTTCGGGCAAGGGCGGCGCTTTTACGGTTACGAATTCGGCCACGGGGGCAGTTCATTCGCAACCTATAAGTGCCGCCCTGACGATGGATATGGAGCCGGACGGTGACGCGCCGTGGATCATCGGGTCACCCCCGGAACAGGCCGACACTGGCGCGATGACGGGAAGCTTTCAGGGCACAGTGTCAGGCTTCAAGATATCGGACAGCGTCGATAATTGCGGGTCGGACGGGATTGTCGAGGGGACAGGCGGCGACGACTTTATTGACGCCGACTATCTGGGCGACCCGGACGGCGACCGGATTGATCATGGGGACGCCGTGCTGCCCGGAGCGCAACCGAACGACGACTATGTGCTGGCGGGCGATGGCAATGACACCGTTTATGGCGGGCTTGGCCGGGATCAGATCTTTGGGGAGGACGGCGATGATTCTATCTTTGGCGGCGATGGCAATGACACGATTG
>JBATDH010000387.1:0-4730 GCA_049663365.1 Albidovulum sp.
GGACCGGACATTGGCACTCATGTTTCTGGCGCTCTGGTCGGCCGCTACCATCATCCTGCAATGGAATATCTGGCCCGAAGATTTGTCGGCGGTCTATATCGCCGCTGCCCTCTGGCAACAGGGCCAGCCCGATCTGATCTATGCCATCCCCTTCGGCTTTTACGGCGGCACCGCGGCTGAATGGATCCCGATACAGGAACAGTTGGGCATCTACGATCTGGGCAGCTTTCCCTATGTCTACCCGCCGCTCTGGGCGGTGCTGACCGCGCCGCTGACGGCGGTATTCAGCCCGCAGGGCTTTGCCAATGCCGTGACCTGCCTTCAGGTGCCGATGCTGGCCGCCTCGGTCTGGCTGGCCATGCGCATCCTGCCGCTGCCCGGCGCGCAGCTCTGGCTGAAATCGGCGATCGGCGTGGTGCTCTTGTCGACGATGGTCCCCGCCTTTACCGCGCTCTGGTTCAACAACCCCAGCATCACCGTCAATTTTCTCACCCTGCTGGCGTTTGAACGGCTGACCGCCCGCCACCCCATCGCCGCCGGGGCCGCGCTGGCGCTTGCCGCTGCCATCAAGCTTTCGCCGGCGGCCTTCATCCTGATCTTCCTGATCGACCGGCAATGGCGGGCGCTGGCCAGCTTTGCCGTGATCGGCGGTGCGCTCGGTCTGCTCAGCCTGGCCCTTGCCGGCTGGCCGCTGCACGGCGATTTTCTTGCCAGTGTGCGCGCCGTCACCGATACGGCCCTTCTGTCGGCGGGCAATGTGTCGCTGCGCGCCGCCCTGCCTGCGCTCGCCTCGGGACTGTCGCTGGCCGCGCCGATCCCCACGGATGAGGCCAATTACATCATCCGCACCCTTCCCGGCTGGTTCCCGCCCCTGCTTGGCCTGGCCGGGGCCGCCCTGATCCTCGCCTTCGGTCTGGCGTTGCGAAACCTTGAAGGCCCGCTGCGGCGCGGGTTCGGCCTGCTGACACTGGCCATCATCATCCCGCTGTTCGGTCCGCTCGGCTGGCTTCACTACTACGTCCTGCCGATGCTGCTCTTGCCGGGGATCATCGCCGTCATCCCGCGGCACCGCTCGCTGATCCTGTTCGCGGCTCTCGCCCTGCCCTCGCTGACCGTGGTTTTCGCAGAAATCGGCCGCCTGCCCTGGCCCAGCGCCGATTACGTCTGGCTGATGTCGGTGCTCTGGCTGGCGGTTCTGGCGGTGTTGCTGACAGCTCTGCGCCGATTGCCCGCGGCGCACCCCGAATAAGCCGCCTTCTGCCCTTGCACCCCGTCCCGTAGCGTCTATAACCCCGTCAATTTGCGCGACCGGGGGTAGGGACGATGCCGAAAAGAACCGATATCAAATCCATCATGATCATCGGCGCCGGTCCCATCGTCATCGGACAGGCCTGCGAGTTTGACTATTCCGGCGCCCAGGCCTGCAAGGCGCTGCGCGAAGAAGGCTACCGGGTCATCCTGGTCAACTCCAACCCGGCCACGATCATGACCGATCCGGGGCTGGCCGATGCCACCTATATCGAACCGATCACCCCCGAAATTGTCGCCAAGATCATCGAAGCCGAACGCCCCGACGCGCTGTTGCCGACCATGGGCGGGCAGACCGGCCTCAACACCTCGCTGGCGCTCGCCGATATGGGGGTGTTGGACAAGTTCAACGTCGAGCTGATCGGTGCCAACCGTCAGGCCATTGAAATGGCCGAAGACCGCAAGCTCTTTCGTGAAGCGATGGACCGCATCGGCATCGAGAACCCCAAGGCCACGATCATCGCCGCCCCGAAACTCCCCAATGGCAAATATGACATCAAGGCCGGTGTCGCCGAGGCGCTTGCCGCCATCGACTATGTCGGCCTTCCGGCGATCATCCGCCCCGCCTTCACCCTTGGCGGCACCGGCGGCGGGGTGGCCTATAACCGCGACGAGTACGAGGCGATCTGCCGCTCCGGCCTCGATGCCTCGCCGATGGCGCAGATTCTCGTCGACCAGTCCCTGCTCGGCTGGAAAGAGTTCGAGATGGAGGTGGTGCGCGACCGCAAGGACAACGCCATCATCGTCTGTGCGATTGAGAACGTCGATCCGATGGGGGTGCATACCGGTGACAGCATCACCGTCGCCCCGGCGCTGACGCTGACCGACAAGGAGTACCAGATCATGCGCAACGGCTCGATTGCCGTCTTGCGCGAAATCGGGGTTGAGACCGGCGGATCGAACGTGCAATGGGCGATCAACCCTGCCGACGGTCGCATGGTGGTGATCGAGATGAACCCGCGGGTGTCGCGATCGTCAGCGCTGGCCTCAAAGGCCACGGGATTTCCGATTGCCAAGATCGCCGCGAAACTGGCAGTGGGCTATACTTTGGACGAACTCGACAATGACATCACCAAGGTGACGCCTGCCAGTTTCGAGCCGACCATCGACTATGTCGTGACCAAAATCCCCCGCTTTGCCTTCGAGAAATTCCCCGGCTCCAAACCCGAACTCACCACCGCGATGAAATCGGTGGGCGAGGTCATGGCCATCGGCCGCACCATCCACGAATCCCTGCAAAAGGCGCTGGCCAGCATGGAAACCGGCCTGACCGGTTTCGACGACATCGCCATCCCCGGCGCGTTCCCCTCTGAAGGGGGGGCACCCGACAAATCCGCCATCATCCGCGCCCTCTCGGCCCAGACCCCCGACCGCATCCGCGTCATCGCCCAGGCCATGCGCCACGGGCTTGCCGATGACGACATCCGCCATGCCACCGCCTATGATCCGTGGTTCCTCGCCCGCATCCGCGAAATCGTCGAGACCGAGGAAACCGTTCGCAGCACTGGCCTGCCCGTGACCGAATCCGGCCTGCGCCACCTCAAGATGATGGGCTTCACCGATGCCCGTCTGGCCACCCTCACCGGCCGCGACGAAAGCCAGGTCCGCCGCGCCCGCCAACGCCTTGGCGTCACCGCCGTCTTCAAGCGCATCGACACCTGCGGCGCCGAGTTCGAGGCCCAGACCCCCTACATGTATTCCACCTACGAATCCCCCGCGATGGGCGATGTGGAATGCGAGGCCCGCCCCTCGGACGCCAAAAAGGTCGTCATCCTCGGCGGCGGCCCCAACCGCATCGGTCAAGGCATCGAGTTTGACTATTGCTGCTGCCACGCCTGCTTCGCGCTGACCGAGGCGGGGTTCGAGACGATCATGATCAACTGCAACCCCGAAACCGTCAGCACCGATTACGACACCTCCGACCGGCTCTATTTTGAACCCCTGACGCTGGAACATGTGCTCGAAATCCTGCGGGTCGAGCAGGAAAACGGCACCTTGCACGGCGTCATCGTCCAGTTCGGCGGCCAGACACCCCTGAAACTCGCCCAGGCCCTGAAGGACGAAGGCATCCCGATCCTCGGGACCACCCCCGACGCCATCGACCTTGCCGAGGATCGTGAGAGGTTCCAGAAACTGCTGCAAAAGCTCGGCCTCAAACAGCCCGTCAACGGCATCGCCTCTTCGGACGCGCAGGCGCTCAAGATCGCCGAGACCGTCGGCTTCCCCCTCGTCATCCGCCCCTCTTACGTCCTTGGCGGCCGCGCGATGGAGATTGTGCGCGACATGGACCACCTCAAACGCTACATCACCAACGCCGTCACCGTGTCGGGCAAGAACCCCGTTTTGCTCGACAGCTACCTGCAAAACGCCATTGAGGTCGATGTCGACGCCCTCTCGGACGGCCAGAACGTCCATGTCGCGGGCATCATGGAACATATCGAAGAGGCGGGCGTGCATTCGGGTGACAGCGCCTGCTGCCTGCCGCCCCATTCCCTCACCCCCGAAACCATCGCCGAGCTGAAAAAGCAAACCGTCGCCATGGCGCTGGCGCTAGAGGTCAAGGGCCTGATGAACGTCCAGTTCGCCATCAAGGACGGCGTGATCTATGTGCTCGAGGTCAACCCCCGCGCCTCCCGCACCGTCCCTTTTGTGGCCAAGGCCACCGATTCTGCCATCGCCTCCATCGCCGCCCGGCTGATGGCAGGCGAGCCTCTGTCGAACTTCCCGATGCGCGCGCCCTATGCGAAGGGCGTCGGCCCCGACACCGCCCTGCCCTATGCCGATCCGCTGACGCTGGCCGACCCGATCACGCCGTGGTTTTCGGTGAAAGAGGCCGTGCTGCCCTTCGCCCGCTTCCCCGGCGTCGACACGATATTGGGGCCGGAAATGCGCTCCACCGGCGAGGTGATGGGCTGGGACCGCACCTTCCCGCTGGCCTTCCTGAAGGCCCAGCTGGGGGCCGGCACCGTGCTGCCGACCGAGGGCCGCGTCTTCATCTCGATCAAGGACATGGACAAGACCCCGGAAATGGCCGCCGCCGCCCGCGACCTGATTGCCATGGGTTTCGCGATCACCGCCACCCGCGGCACCGCCGCCTTCCTCGCCGAACATGGGGTTGCGTCAGAGACGGTCAACAAGGTCTATGAGGGCCGCCAAGAGGGCAAGCTGCACATCGTCGACCGCCTTAAGAACGGCGAAATTGCCCTCTTGTTCAACTCCACCGAAGGCCAGCAGGCCATCGAAGACAGCCGCTCCATCCGCGCCGTCGCCCTTTACGACAAGATCCCCTATTTCACCACCGCCGCGGCGAGTATTTCGGCAGTGGCGGCGATGAAGGCGAGGGGTGAGGGGATCGGGGTGAGGACGTTGCAGGGGTGAGACACGACCCCGGCTTTAGCCGGGGTGAAAACGCTCCAGTGGAG
>JBATDH010000388.1:0-6859 GCA_049663365.1 Albidovulum sp.
CGTCTGACGGTGCCGCAGCGCGGGCAAAACGGGCCAGCGCGAACCCGGCAACGGCCGCCCCGGCGACAAAGGCACCGGGATGGCGGCGGGCAAAGCTTTCCACATCCGTCACCAGCGATCCGACCGAACGGTTGCGCAGGCCTTCGGAGATATTCGAAACGCCCTTTTCCACGCTTTCGAGCAGGCCAGAGGCCAGCCTTTGGCCTTCATCGGCCAGCGTGTCCTTGCGCGCGTCGGCGTATTCGCCGATTTCCTCGCGCGCCCTATCGGCGATCGAGGCCGCCGCGTCGCTGGCGACCTCTTTGGTCGCCTCGGCTGCGTCACGGGCGGCCGATTTCAGGCCGGCCGAGGCTTTTGAAGCCGTTTCGCGGGCGCTTTCCTTCAATTTCTGCTGGGTCATTTGAGCCTCCTTCATGTTAAGGGCGTTCAGGTGAATTTGCCGCAGGGCCGCGACATCGCATCAGTTCGACGCCTGCCGCAGCAGATCGGTAATGCGGCGCACACTGGCGCGGCGGTTGATGCGTTCTTCTTGCTCTGTCTGGATTTTCAGGAACCGTTCGCCGTAACCCTGAACCACCAGATTTTCCGGCGGCACATCGAAATATTCGGTCAAGGCCAGTGCCACGGATTCCGCCCGGCGGTCGGACAGCGCCAGATTGTAGGCGGCTGACCCGACGGCGTCAGTATGGCCCTCGATCAGGAACACTTCGCGCGGGTTCTCAACGATGTAGCTGTGGATCAACCGTCCCAGCCGCGACAGCGACCGCGCCTGATCGGGGCGGATGGCCGCCGACCCGGTTTCAAATGTGATGGTGTTGAGGTCGATCACCGGCACCAGCGCGCGCACCTGCGCTATATCGCGGACCTGCGCAAGACTGTAGCGACGATCCAGCGCGGCATTGCGGGCCAGCGCCGCGCGCAACTCGGCTTCGTCGGCGTCCTCGGTCAAATTCATCTGTTCGGCGGGGGCCGGCAGCGTTGAAAAATCAACCGGCTCAACACCCGCCGTATCGTCGATCAGCACGGTCTCGGTGCCATCGGTCCCGACATGAACCCGCCGCAACACCCGGTACTCGGCATCGCGGATGGTGACGATCTGGCTGCCATCCGCGCGGGCAATGGTGGTGCGGGTCGAGCCGTCGTCAAAGGTTTCGGTGCGCACGGTTGAACCGGGCTGGCGCAGCAGGGCATTGTCATCCTTGATGATTTCATAGCTGCCATCGTCACGCGCCACCACGACCCGATCGCCGGAATTGAGCGCCACCTCGCGGTTGTTCGACAGCAGCGCCCCCACGGCAATCGCGCCAAGACCCAGCAGCGCCGCCTTTTCGCCCTTGCTCAGCCCGCTCTTGTTCTGGCTGGCGGCGGCATCGGCCACGGTTTCATTGACCTTGTTGGCGAAATCCTCATCCGACGACCGGGCGGTTTCTTCCGTCACCAACTCTTCAGTGACCTGGGCCGTCGCCTCGGCTTCGGCAGAAGCATCTGCGGCGGCGGCAACGGGTGCTTCGCCGGTCGCGGCGGCGGGTTGCGCGGGCAGTTCCGGGATCGGGGCCGTTTCTGCGGTGGTCGCGGGTTCCGGCGTCGCGGTGGGTTCCTGGCTGATTTCTTCGGCCGTCCCTGCGTCGGCGGTCCCTGCGTCGGGCACCGGCTGCGCTTCGGCAGATGCTTCGGGCACCGGCTCTTCGGACGGTGCGGCATCCGCAGATCCGACATTGACGGTCCTGCTGCGCATCTGCGCCAGTTTTTCGATCATGCCGGGCCGCACGGTTGCCGCCACGCCTTCCGCGCAGGGCAGTTCCGCGCCATCGGCGCAGATCATTGCCGACCGCGGGGCGGCCATTACCCCCTCGGCACAGGGGAGTGCGGCACCGTTTTCACAGATCATTCGTGCCGAACGAACCGCTTCGATACCTGGGGGGCAAGGCAGGGCACGTCCGTCTTCGCACATGAAACTGGGCACCTCGGCCTTGGACTGAGCCATAACCTGTAAAGGCAGCATCAATGACAGTGAGGCGGCGAGGGCAGTCGAGGTTTTCCAGAGTGCGCGCATGAGAGATGATCCTCGTTTCAGTCTGTGGATTTATGTGACTTCTGTTGGCGATTTAACGCCTGGTTGCCTGAAAGGTTCCGTTCTGGCCCGCGCGGATTGTTCGGGAACCGATGGCCCTGTCTTTGCGTTGCCCAGCCACATGGTTTGAAAAAACTGCAACAGAAGGAGAAACGATATGCTCGGTTGGGCTGTTACCTTTTTCATCATCGCCCTGATTGCCGCCGCCCTGGGGTTTGGCGGCATTGCGGGTGCGTCTGTCGGCATCGCCAAAGTGCTGTTTTTCGTGTTCATCATCCTGTTTGTGATCACCTTGATCATGCGGGCCGTACGCGGCTGAACGGCATCTGCCAGTCCCACGATGCGACCAAAACCGGACCGCAAGAGACCCCGTTCCCTTGCGGTCTTTCTTTGGCCTGAAGCCCCGTTCATGAAACCGCGGCGCGCAAAAAAAGGCCCACCAACGGGCGGGCCCTTTCCCCGGCTATGGCCAGCCCTAATTTTCGTAGGTGGGCATCGCCTCAAGCTGATCTTTGGTCATGGAAACATATACCCGCAGGTCGGTGCCGCCTTCCTGGCGCAGGATGTCGATATCCGCCAGCGCCAGTTCCACCGGCTTTTCACCCATCCCGAGGAAACCGCCGACATCGACAACGGCCTTGGTGATGCTGCCATCGGTGTCGATATTGAGCTGCGACACTTCGCCGATCCATTCGTCATTGGCGTCATAAACCGGCGCGCCGGTCAGCATTTCGGTGGTCATGTCTTGCGGTGGCACATTGGCAAAGCCATCACGCATGATCGGGTCCAGCATCGCCTTGTTGTCAACCATCTTGGTCGACGTCCCGGTTTCATCCGTGTGACCCCAACTGTATTCCGGGGCCGCCTCGAGCAAAGCCCGCGGCGCATTGGTCACGAGGAAATAGTCGGAAAGATCATCCGGGGTTGCATCATCGGCGACAAAGCGGATCGAGGTCATTTCAACCGCAATCTGGTGTTCACCCATGCCAAGAAAGCCGCCGACATCAATCAAAACCGCATCGACAGCGCCATCGCGTGACAGGATAACATCATTGATTTCGCCGATGTTTTCCCAACCGGTCTGCACCCCGCTATAGGCGTCGCCGTCCAATGCCGCCTCAGAGGCATAGACAGTCTTGCCAAGGAATTCCGAGGCATGGATTTCCATCGGGTCCGCCGCTTCGCGGAACTTGATCGTGCCTTCCAATGCCGCCGCCGAGAAACCGGTTGCGGCAAGAAAAGCCGTTGAAAGCATTATCTTTTTCATAGTCACATTCTCCTTCGTCAACACTACAGAGACGTCGTCATACGTCTGCCAATCCAACGCAGGAAAGGGTGACGGGTTCCGAGGAATTTTGGGGCTTTCCGGGCCGACCCGGCGCAATCGGCTCAGATATCCGCCAAACGGCGCATTTCCGCCGGAAATAATTCGCCGACGCTGTTCAGGTCCGCCTCAAGATGCGCTGCCCGCGCCAGATCGGCCATCAGCAGCCTTGCATGATCAGCCATCACGTCACGGGTTTCAGTGCCGCCAATTTCAAACAACCTTGCATAGGCGCGGGCCAGGCCCTGGGCCATCAGCACATTGTTCGCCGCCGCCCGGCGCAGCGGGTGAAAGGCCTGCCCGAAAATCGGTCGCAACGCCACCCCCGGCAGCAACAGCCGGGCCTTGTCCCCCGCCCCGGTGATCACTTCGGGACGCACCGCGCCATCGGCAATTTCAGCCAGCGCGCCGCTTAAAAGATCGGCGACCGCCAGCGCGGTGAAGGTATCGTTGATGCCGGGTGACAGGGCGCGCAACGCGATCTCGACTAGCAGGTTGACCGAAAAATGCACATTTCCCGCATCTGACCTGGCTGGTTCCTGGGTGATCAGTTCGGCCAGCCTGGCGGTGGTTTCTTCGTCCACCTCGCCCGCGACGCTGGCGATAACGGCGCCTTCCAAAAGGTAATGCCCCGCCACATATTCGATGCGGATGACAATATCATTGGCATCGGCCAGACTGCACAGCACCTGGCGTTTCACCTCGGCGATATAGCCTGCGCTTTGCGCGTGAACCACGGGGCGGAAATCGGCATCGGGGGGCAGATCGTCCGACGGACTCTGGTTGGAATTCAGCCGCGCCAGCTCACCTCTGAGGCGGACGGTGATCTGGGCAATTTCATCATCCACCGATACTGATTGCGCCACCGACCGGACGAACCAGATCAGTTGCACCACCGAGGTGACCGCCAGCAATCCGGCGCCGAGGGCGGCAAAGCGCGATGGTTGTGCGCCGCTGAAAACGATCCCGACCAGCGCATAAAGGAACGTGCCCCCCAGAATGCCGGATGTCACCTGATTGACCCGATCAGTGGTAAAACGTTTCAATAGCCGTGGCCCGATACTGGACGCCGCCAGCGTGAAGACCACCAATGTCAGCGAAAAGGTCAGCGTCAGCGCCGTCATGGCACCCCCGGCCACCACCGACAGCAGCACCCGCACCGCGCCTGTATCCAGCGCTTCAAGCCAGTCGGGTGTGCCCAGCCAGGATTCCAGCCAAATCGTCGGCAGCGCCAGCAATCCGATACCAATGGCAATCGTCGCAGGCACCGTCATCAATGCGTTAAAGGGGGTTCGCCAGATCATGTCATTCTTTAACCCGGTTTATCATCGTGATCCTAACGCGTAGAGATGCCGCGGCAACAGCAGACGTTAAGCCGACATAGCTTGGCAACCCGAAACTGCACAATAATTGCCGACCAGTCAGTTACCGGGTTGAAAAAGCGGCACAGTCGAGATTGCCATCTTGGCCGACCCGGTCTCGATCTCGCGCGAATGCGAAAGATAGATCAGGGTCTGGGTGGTCTCATCAAAGATGCGTTTGACGACCAGCTTCTTGAACAGGATCGACCGGCGCGATGTGAACACTTCTTCGCCATCCTCGTCGCGCTCGATATCGCCGATCACGATGGTGCCGGTCTGGCGGCAGGCGATGGACGAATTTGACGGGTCCTCGAACCAGTTGCCATTTTGCAGACGGTCGATAAGCCCCCGATCGAAATACGCCAGATGACAGGTCACCCCCTGAACTTCGAGGTCTGAAAGCGCTTCGATCAGAATATCATTGCCAAACCAGTCAACCCCTACCTCGCCGACCTGCTCGGCCGACGCGGGCGCGAGAAAGGCAGGGACAGCGGCCAGCAAAACCATCCCCAGTGGTTTGCTCAGACGCATGATGTCAGCCCCTTCTCTATATCCCGTGACATTGGGCTAACGCCGCCTGCATCGGATTGTTCCGGGCGCGATGATGGAACCGAAATGCGTTAAATGCGTTCAGTCCTTCGCAACGAAAGGAGCCTGCCATGCGTAATCTTATTCTGATGATGGGTCTCATCTCCGTGACCTCGGCCTGTGAAACGCCTCAACAGACTGCGGCCGCCAGCGCGGCTACCGGCGCGGTCATCGGAGCAAGCGTGTCCGACAACGATCTTCGGGGTGCCCTGATAGGCGGGGCCGCCGGGCTTGCCGTCGGTACTCTGATCGGTCAGGCGTCCACACCGGGCGACTGCATTTACCGTGATGCCTATGGACGGCAAATCATCGCACCCTGCGGTTGATCGCGCGCTTGAAGCGTTTCGCGTCGTCCATGATTGTCAGCGCTTGGCCGACAGTGTGGACGGCGCATTTCAGACTTCCTCCTTGACCTGCCCCCAGGCCAGCATGGTGAAAATAACCGTACCGCCGACGACGTTGCCCGCCAGGACCGGCGCGAAAAATCCGACTATCGCGTCATAGAGGCCCAGATGGTCGGTCAAGATCATGAACGCCATTTCCACCGATCCCGCGACGACATGGCTAAATTCGCCCGCAGCGATCAGCCATGTAAAAACCAGAACGACAAAAAACGCCGCATCTTCGGCTTGCGGCAGCATCCAGACGATAGCCGCCACCAATACGCCTGCCGGGATCGCCCGCATGAACCCTTCACCTGCGGACATATCCGTCGCATGTTCCGACAAAGCAAGAATTGCAGGCAAAAGATTTGCCGGAATAGCACTTGTATGGGCAAAGACAGCGGTCACGGCAAAGGCACCCGCAACATTGGCACCCAGCACGATCCCCCAAAGCCGTGCCACGGATACGAACATTTCCGCGCGCGGTTTCACCATCAATGGCAGTACCGTGGTGATGGTATTTTCGGTGAATAGCTGCATTCGTCCCAGAATGACGACCAGAAAGCCAAGACTGTAGCCAAGATTTTCAACCAGGAATCGTGCCGCAGTGTCGGGCAGATGGGTGCGAAAGATCGCCTCGCCCAATACCGAAAGGCTGATCATGATGCCCGCCGCGATCCCCGACCAGACCAGCGATGCGTTGGGCCGTTCCAGTTCCTCCTCGCCATCACGGCGGATCACTTCATAGATCATCCTGGGCGAAAGCTTTGCGGCGTCCTGCATCGCCCCTTCTTCGTCTTCCACCGTTTCCTTGTGCCGGATCTTGGTCTCTTTCCTGGCATCTGTCATTGTGTCATCCCCAAGGTAACCCACGGCAACGCGGAACCTTCCTCATTGGTTCCCACCCGTTCACGGTGCCACCCCAGACGCTGCCCTCAAATTTTCCTCATAGACCGGGTGGCCTGCCCGCAGGTCGACGTCTCCGCCTTCAGCCCCGCCGCATCGGTGGCGGCGCGGATCGAGCCGGGGCGGGATCGAGACGGGATAAGACCCCAGCCAACGGGCCCGCTGTCTTGCGTCAACCTTCCGTCCCGCCCGCGTCCCGCATCCGTCCCGACAGGCGTCGGGACAG
>JBATDH010000389.1:0-21441 GCA_049663365.1 Albidovulum sp.
TCGCCCGGCCAAAGCCTTGTCGATCCGGGCCAGGGCTTCCTCGCGGCTGGGCCAGCGAAACCGCCGCACCCCGCGGATCAGCGCCCAGACCAGCCCCCCGATGGTCGCCAGCCCGGCGATCCACAGCACTTCCAGCGGCAGGGTATCATGCAGCCCGAAGGCCAGACCCGCAATCACCGCGAAAAGGATGGTCCAGACCGGCCAGAACCCGCGCGTGATGCGTTCCGCAACCATACCGGTCCGCGTCAAGCGGACAGGCCAGACAAGGTGTCTGAGCGCAGCACGGGTCAGCGGGTTGGTTTCGATCATGTTCCGGTCGCGATTCTCCGGCCTCAGATAGCCTCACACGGGGTTGTGTATCAAAGCCATGGCGCAATGCTATCGCGGTTTATCATCTCATCATAGCTTGGACGGGACCGAATGACGGCAAATTGATCGCCCCTGACCAGAACCTCGGGGATCAGCGGGCGCGAATTATACTCCGACGCCATGACCGCACCATAAGCTCCGGCAGACCGAAACGCCACCAGATCACCCGCTGCCAGCGGCGGCAAGGGGCGCTGTCTGGCAAAGGTGTCGCCGCTTTCGCAGACCGGCCCGACCACATCATAGGGGCGCAGTTCAACCCCGGCGGCAGGTTGCGTGACGGGGATGATATCGTGGTGCGAGCCATACATCGACGGCCGGATCAGATCGTTCATCGCACTGTCAAGAATAACAAAATCCCGATCCTCGCCGGATTTCACATAAATCACCGCGCTGACCAGCAAACCGGCATTGCCCGCGATCAGGCGCCCCGGCTCAATCTCGATCTCGCAGCCCAGATCGCCCAGCGTGCGCCGGATCACCGCCCCGTAATCCATCGGCAGCGGCGGCGCGGAATTTGAGCGCTCGTAAGGAATGCCAAGCCCCCCGCCCAGATCCAGACGGCGGATGTCATGGCCATCGGCACGAAGTTGCCGGGTCAGGTCGGCAACTTTCAGATAGGCCTGCTCGAACGGCTCCAGATCGGTCAACTGGCTGCCGATATGAACGTCAATGCCCACCACCTCGATCCCCGGCAGGGTGGCGGCCTCGGCATAGACGGCGCGGGCGCGGGAAATCGGGATGCCGAACTTGTTTTCCTTCTTGCCGGTGGCGATCTTTTCATGGGTTTTCGCATCGACATCGGGATTGACCCGGATGGTGATCGGCGCGCGTTTGCCCATTGATCCCGCCACCGCGTTCAGGACGTGCAATTCCGGCTCGCTTTCCACGTTGAACTGACGGATGCCGCCCTCCAGCGCCACACGCATTTCCTCGGCGGTCTTGCCCACACCGGAAAAGACGATGCGCTCGCCCGACACCCCGGCGGCCTTCGCCTTCAGATACTCACCAACTGACACCACATCCATCCCCGCCCCGAGACCCCCAAGCGTGCGGATAACGGCAAGATTGGAATTGGCCTTCATCGCATAGCAGACAAGATGCGGCATCCCCGCCAGCGCCTCCTCGAACAGGCGAAAATGGCGCTCAAACGTGGCGGTGGAATAGACGTAAAATGGTGTGCCGACACTGGCGGCGATATCGGCGATGGCGACATCTTCGGCATAAAGCGCGCCGTCACGATAAAGGAAATGATCCACTGAATGCCGCTCCGCTGGGGGTTACAGACTGCCGCCGATACCGACCTTCACCTGCCCCGACACCGATACGCCGGATGCGGGGGGTGTCGGTTCGCCATCCGCGCCGCAGGCGGCAAGGGTCAGCAGCGTCAATATCGCCACAATGATCTTCATTTCAGCCTCTCCTTCCACAGCGCGATCTGGGCGCGCACCTGATCCGGGGCCGTGCCGCCATAGCTTTGGCGGCTGGCAACCGAATTATGCACCCCCAGCACCGAATACACATCTTCGGTGATCCCGGCATGGGCGCCCTGCATCTCGGCCAGCGTCAGATCCGGGAGGTCGCAACCCTTTTTCTCGGCCAGCGCCACCAGACTGCCGGTGACATGATGGGCATCGCGAAACGGCAGCCCCAGTTCCCGCACCAGCCAGTCGGCCAGATCGGTGGCGGTGGAAAACCCCGACGCGGCGGCTTTTTCCAGATTGGCGCGGTTGGCGCTCATGTCGCGCACCATGCCCTCCATCGCCGCCAGCGCCAGCATCAGGTTGTCGGCGGCGTCAAACACCTGTTCCTTGTCTTCCTGCATGTCCTTCGAATAGGTCAGCGGCAGACCCTTCATCACCATCATCAGCCCGACATTCGCCCCCATGATCCGCCCCACCTTGGCACGGATCAACTCGGCGGCATCCGGGTTCTTTTTTTGCGGCATGATCGACGAGCCGGTGGAAAACCGGTCCGACAACGCCACGAACCGGAACTGCGCGGTGGACCAGATCACCAGTTCCTCGGCCAGTCGCGACAGATGCATGGCCGCGATCGACGCAGCCGCCAGAAATTCCAGCGCGAAGTCGCGGTCGCTGACCGCATCCAGCGAATTGGCCGACGGCCGGTCAAACCCCAGCGTTCTGGCGGTCATGTGCCGGTCGATGGGAAAGGATGTCCCGGCCAGCGCGGCGGCCCCCAGCGGGCTTTCGTTCATCCGCGCGCGGGCATCGCGAAACCGCCCCATGTCGCGGCCCAGCATTTCGACATAGGCCAGCATGTGATGGCCCCAGGTCACCGGCTGGGCCACCTGCAAATGGGTGAAACCGGGCATCACCCAATCGGCCCCGGCCTCGGCCTGCCCGACAAGTGCCATACACAATGCCGACAATTTGCCGACCGCCTCGTCGCAGCGGTCCCGCACCCAAAGCCGGAAATCGACGGCGACCTGATCATTGCGCGAACGCCCCGTATGCAGCCGCCCTGCCGGTTCGCCGATAATCTCCTTCAGCCGCGCCTCCACATTCATATGGATGTCTTCCAAAGCGGTCGAAAAGATGAACTTTCCGCTCTCGATCTCTGACAAGATCGTGAGCAGGCCTTTCCCAATCGCCTCGGCATCTTTATCGGTGATGATGCCTTGTGCTGCCAACATCGCCGCATGGGCACGGGATCCGGCTATGTCCTGGGCGGCCAGCCGCTGGTCAAATCCGATCGAGGCATTGATCGCCTCCATGATCGCATCCGGCCCGGCGGCGAAACGCCCGCCCCACATGGCATTCTGGGTCTTGTCGGTCATAGGTTCACCCCCCGGAGGGTTCATGCGCTGGTTATTCTCTGCCGTCCTCTACACGGCCGTCGCCCTTGGTGCAAATACGGCTTTTGCCGATATTGCAGCACTTGAGGCATTGCGCGACGGCACCATGAAGAAACTGGTGTTTCTGGCCGAACCGGCAGAGGTATCGCAAGAGGTGTTCACCGACCCCGACGGCGGCGAACACCGGCTGTCTGACTGGCAGGGCAAATACACCCTGGTCAATTTTTGGGCCACCTGGTGCGCCCCCTGCCGCAAGGAATTGCCCGCCCTCGATGCCCTTCAGGACGCGTTCGGCGGCGACCGTTTCGAGGTTGTCACCATCGCCACAGGGCGCAACATGGTTCCCGCCATCCAGCGGCTTTTTGACGAGGTGGGCGTGACGCGGCTGCCGATCCTGCTCGACCCCAAACAGCAACTGGCGCGCGACATGGCGGTGATGGGACTGCCGGTGACGGTGATCCTGAACCCCGAAGGGCAGGAAATCGCCCGCATGTCGGGCGATGCCGAATGGTCCGGCGACAGCGCCCGCGCGATTATCGCGGCACTCTTGGCTGACTCATAGGCTCTAACCCGCCAAAATCTTGTGCCGGTGACAGGTGACGACATGATCGTTGACCATGCCCACCGCCTGCATGAAGGCGTAAACAATGGTCGGGCCGCAAAACCTGAACCCGGCCTTTTTCAGGTCTTTGGAAATCTGCTCCGACAGCGCCGTGCTGGCGGGCACATCGGCCATTGTGGGCAGGTGGTTCTGCAACGGCTGACCGTCGACATAGCGCCACAGGTACTTGTCAAAGCCTTCGCTTGCGTCGATTTCCAGATAGGCCCGCGCATTGCCGATCGTCGCCTCGATCTTGCCCCGGTGGCGGATGATGCCAGGGTCGGCCAGTAGCCGCAGGATTTCCGGCTCGCCCCAGGTGGCGATCACCGCCGGGTCAAACCCCGCAAACGCGGTCCGAAAATTGTCGCGCTTCTTAAGAATGGTGATCCAGGACAGCCCCGCCTGAAACCCGTCAAGGATCAGCTTTTCCCACAGCGCCCGCGCCTGCCATTCGGGTACGCCCCATTCGGTATCGTGATACGCGACATAGATCGGCTCGGTTCCGCACCAGGCACAGCGTTCGGTCATCTGAAAACACTCCTGTCGATTTTCCCTGCCGCGCAGGGGCTTTGCGCAATTCGTTTACCCGTTCTTATCCCCTCAGGCGCAAAGTGTCGCGGGCCGGAGAGGAGAATTCGATGCATAACCGCGGAAACAACAGGTGCAACCCGGTCGATCCTGCCAGCGAAAGCCCGCTCAGCGCCGCGGTCAGCCAGCAGGGCCGCGAAACCATGTCATTGGTGCAAGGGGCGGTCGAACGGCGCGATGTGCTGCTGGCCTATCAGCCGGTGTTCGAAGCCAATCAGATGGATAAACCGGCCTTTTACGAAGGCTTGATCCGGCTTCTCGACGACACCGGGCGAATCATTCCGGCCAGGGATTTCATGGACGCGATCGAAACCACCGAAACCGGGCGGATCGTCGATTGTCTGGCCCTCGATCAGGGGTTGAAAGCGCTCGCACTTGATCCGACGCTGCGACTGGCGATCAACATGTCGGCGCGCTCGGTCGCCTATCCGCGCTGGATGCGCACCCTCAACCAGGGGCTCAAGGCCGACACCACCGCCGCCGAACGCCTGATCTTGGAAATCAGCGAATCCTCGGCCATGATGATACCGGAGATTGTCAGCGTTTTCATGAAAGACCTTCAGGCCAGGGGAATTTCCTTTGCGCTCGATGATTTCGGGGCCGGGTTCACCTCGCTGCGACACCTGCGGGAATTTTACTTCGACATCGTCAAGATCGACGGCCAGTTCATTCGCGGCATTGCCGACAATGCCGACAATCAGGTTCTGACCCAGGCCATGCTCGCCATTGCCCGGCAATTCGATATGTTTACCGTGGCCGAATCGGTGGAATCGGCGCGCGACGCTGCCTATCTGACCCAGATCGGCATGGACTGTATGCAAGGGTATCATTTCGGTGCCCCGTCGGTGACGCCGCCGTGGAAATCGGCCCAGATCAAGAAACAAGCCTGAGACCGTCGCATTGGCGCGGTAACCTTCAGGCCTGCGGCCGGTGCTGAATCGGGTGAGCGCCACCGATTTTCCTCGTTGACACAAATCAAGGCGGCACAAGCCGCCAGGTGCGAAATTGCGCGCAGCAGCACAGGGGTGATTTCGGCGGCAATCTCATAGGGAATATCCGCAGCACCCATTTTTGAGGGGGAAAACATGGCACATATAGTTGTTCTTGGCGCGGGCCTTGGTGGCACCATCATGGCGTACGAGTTGCGGGAAAAACTGGGAAAATTCCACAAAATCTCGGTCATCTCCAATGGCGACCGCTTCCACTTTGTCCCCTCCAACCCCTGGGTCGGTGTTGGCTGGCGCGACAGACCCTCGATCGAGGTTGATCTGGTTCCGGTACTGGCCAAACGCGACATCGCCCTGCATTCGGACGGTGCCAAGCGACTGAACCCCAAGGAAAAGCGGATAGATCTGAATGGCGGAGAATCAGTGGCCTATGATTATCTGGTCATCGCCACCGGCCCCGAGCTTGCCTTTGATGAGATCGAGGGTTTCGGACCAAGCGCCCACACCCAATCGGTTTGCCATGTTGACCACGCACTTCGCGCCAAAGACGCCGTGGACAAGCTCATCGCCCGCCCCGGCCCGGTGGTGATCGGCGCGGTGCAGGGCGCGTCCTGTTTCGGCCCGGCCTATGAATTTGCCTTCATCCTCGACAAGGCGCTGCGCGATGCCAAGGTGCGCGACCGGGTGCCGATGACCTTTGTCACCTCTGAACCCTATATCGGGCATCTGGGGCTGGACGGGGTCGGCGATACCAAGGGCATTCTGGAAAGCGAGCTGCGCAATCATCACATCAAGTGGATCTGCAACGCCAAGGTGGACAAGGTTGAAGCTGACCGGCTTCTGGTGACCGAGTTGGCCGAGGATGGGTCGGTCAAGCAGGCGCACGAGATACCACAGGTCTTCACGATGATGCTGCCGGCCTTCCGGGGCGTGCCGGCTGTCTTTGGCATCGAAGGTTTGACCAATCCGCGCGGCTTCATTCTGGCCGACAAACATCAGCGAAACCCGGCCTTCCCCGAGATATTTTCGGTAGGTGTCTGCGTCGCCATCCCGCCGGTCGGAAAGACGGCCGTGCCGGTCGGCGTCCCCAAGACCGGTTTCATGATCGAATCCATGGTCACCGCCGTGACCCACAACATTGCGCTGCTTCTGGAGGGCAAGCAACCCGATGCCCAGGCCACCTGGAACGCCGTCTGCCTGGCCGATTTCGGCGATGGCGGCATCGCCTTCGTCGCCCAGCCGCAGATACCGCCGCGCAATGTCAACTGGTCGTCTTCGGGCAAATGGGTTCATGCCGCCAAGATCGGATTCGAGAAGTATTTTCTGCACAAGATACGCACCGGCAAATCCGAAACACTTTATGAACGTCTGGCCTTGCATGTGCTGGGGATCGAAAAACTGAAGGCTATCGAAGTCACCCCGGTCGGTGATACCTGAATTTCTCATTGGCCCTTGCAAGTCCGGCAACACATTCGTAAATATGAATATGTAAATCATTCATGGAGGTGACAATGTCACTGGATCGTTCTGTTCTCGCTTTTGCGGGTATCATGGTTCTTCTGTCGGTCGGCCTGACCCTTTGGGTGTCGCCCCTGTTCATCTGGTTCACGGTCTTTGTCGGGCTCAATATGCTGCAATCGGCCTTCACCGGCTTTTGTCCGGCAGCGGCGCTGTTTCGCAAGCTTGGGATAAAACCCGGCACAGCCTTCTGAAAGGGCAATGGTTTGCGTTTGATCCTGTTAATGGCCAGCCTGCTGGCCGCCGGTGCAAGCTGGGCCGGAACGCTGACCCTCGGGGCCAGTGAGGTTACGGAATGGAAAGCGGTCTATGGCAGGGTCGAAGCCAGGGAAACCGTGCCTGCCCGCGCCCGCATTGGCGGCATCGTGGTCGAATTGACCGTCAGCGAAGGTGATCTGGTGACCGAAGGCCAGCGCATCGCGCTGATCCGCGATGACAAGATCGCGTTTCAGATAGCGGCCATTGACGCCCAGATCACCGCCCTGAAAGCCCAGCTTGAAACGGCGGCAACTGAACTGGAACGCGGGCAGGCGCTGGTCGAACGTGGCGTCGCAACCGTTCAAAGGCTGGATCAGTTGCGCACCACCGTCGATGTCGTCCAAGGCCAGATTCTGGCCACCGAAGCCCAGCGCGCCGTCATTGTTCAGCAATCCGCCGAAGGCGCCGTGCTGGCCCCCGGTGACGGAAGGGTTCTGACCGTACCGGTTGCGCGCGGCGCGGTGATCGTGCCGGGCGAAGCCGTCGCCACCATCGGCGGCGGCGGCTTTTTCCTGCGTCTCGCCATCCCGGAACGCCATGCCACGGCGCTAAATCAGGGGGCGACGATCCGCATAACCTCGGATGGAAAGGCGTCCGACGGGACCATCGCCAAGATTTATCCGCAAATCGACAATGGCCGGGTGGTGGCGGATGTCGAGGTTGACGGGCTTGACACCGCCTTCGTCAACGCGCGGGTTCTGGTTGAACTGCCCGTCAACACACGCAGCGCATTGCTGGTGCCCGCCGGGGCCGTGACCACCCGCTCGGGCATAGATTTCGTCACCGTTTTGGAAGGTGACGAACCTGTCGACCGCGCTGTCGTCGCGGGCGACACGTCTCTGCGCGATGCATCGTTGTTCACCGAAATTCTCACCGGTCTGGCGGCGGGCGATGTCGTGGTCATCCCATGACGCCGGTGCCGACCAAACTCGGTATCGCGGGCGGATTGACCCGCAGCTTCATCACCTCGCCGCTGACACCGCTGTTCTTGCTGGCCGCCCTTGTCTTTGGCATTGTGGCGCTCGTATCCCTCCCGCGGGAGGAGGAACCGCAGATATCGGTGCCAATGGTTGATATCCATGTGCGCGCCGACGGCTTGAAGGCGGACGACGCCGTCAAACTGATCACCGAACCGCTGGAAACCATCGTCAAGGGGATCGACGGGGTCGAACATGTCTATTCCCAGACCAGCGATGATCAGGTCATGGTCACCGCCCGTTTCATCGTCGGCACCTCGTCCGATGCGGCCGTTTTGCGGGTCCATGACAAGGTCCGCGCCAATTTCGACCGGATTCCGGTTGGCGTGCCTGAACCCCTGATCGTCGGGCGCGGCATTGATGATGTGGCGATTCTGTCGCTGACCCTGTCGCCCCGGCCCGACATGGCGGATGAAATCAGCGCCAATGACCTGACCCGCATCGCCCGCGAACTGCGCACAGAGATCGCCAAGATCCCCGACGTCGGCCTGACCTATCTGGTGGGCGAAACCGGTGAAAGCCTGCGCATCGCGCCCGACCCGGCGCGGCTGGCGCTTTATGGTGTCACCCTGCAACAACTGGCAGGCAAGGTCGCCAGCGCCAACACCGCGTTTCCGGCAGGCCGCATCCGTGATGCGGGTGAACAGATAGCCCTTGTCGCTGGCGAAACCCTGCGCACCCCCGCAGAAATTGGCAACCTGCTGTTGACCACCCGCGACAACCGCCCGGTCTATGTCCGCGATGTGGCCGATGTCTATTTCGCCAGCGATGGTGCCGATATCCTCGTCAGTACGGTCAAGCTGACGGATGGAAAAATCACCCGGCTGCCCTCGGTTACTCTGGCGGTCGCAAAGCGCGCCGGGTCAAACGCCGTAAACGTGGCCCATGCGGTCTTGCACCGCGTCGACTTGCTGGAAGGCACGCTGATCCCCGACAGCATGGCGGTCGAAATTACCCGCGACTACGGCGAAAGCGCCAATGAAAAGGCCAATGAGCTGCTCTATCACCTCGGCCTTGCCACGGTTTCCATCATCGCGCTGGTGTGGCTGGCCATCGGGCGGCGCGAGGCGCTGGTGGTGGCTATCGTCATTCCGGTGACCATTCTTCTGACGCTCTTCGCCTCGTGGCTGATGGGTTATACGCTGAACCGGGTGTCGCTGTTTGCGCTGATCTTTTCCATCGGCATTCTGGTTGATGACGCCATCGTGGTGATCGAAAACATCGCCCGCCACTGGGGCATGGACGACGGTCGCGACCGGCGTCAGGCGGCGATTGATGCCGTCGCCGAGGTGGGCAATCCGACGATCATCGCCACTCTGACGGTGGTTGCCGCCCTTCTGCCGATGCTGTTCGTTTCGGGCCTGATGGGCCCCTACATGAGCCCGATTCCCGCCAATGCGTCGGCGGCCATGATCTTTTCCTTCTTTGTCGCGGTCACCGTGACGCCCTGGCTGATGCTCAAAGCCGCAGGCAAGGCACCGGCACAGGGCCATGCCCATCACGATAGCCGCCTGTCGCAACTCTACCGGGTGGTTGCGCGCCCGGTCCTGGCCACCAAAACCGCAAGTTGGCTGTTGATTGCGGGTGTCACGCTGCTGACTTCCGGCTCGCTCGCCTTGTTCTATACCAAGGATGTCACGGTCAAACTCTTGCCTTTTGACAATAAATCCGAACTGTCAGTGGTGATCGACCTGCCCGAAGGATCATCGGTCGAGGCGACGGACGCCGTCACCCAATCCGTGGCACGTCTGGTGCTGGACCTGCCCGAGGTGCATTCGGTGCAGACCCATGCGGCCACCGCGGCACCCTTCAATTTCAACGGCCTGGTGCGCCATTCCTATCTACGCGCCCTGCCCGAACAAGGTGATGTCGCCATCAATCTGTCGCCCAAGGGCGACCGCGACCGCACCAGCCACGACATCGCGCTTGATATTCGCACCCGTATCGCGACCCTGAAAACCCCGCCCGGCACCAGCCTGAAGGTTGTCGAACCGCCCCCCGGCCCCCCGGTTCTGGCGACCCTTCTGGCCGAGATTTACGGGCCGGATGCCGAAACCCGCCGCGCCGTGGCGGCCAAGGTCGAAGACGCGTTCCGCACCGTGCCTTTCATCGTCGACATCGACAATTCCTATGGGACCCCGGCGCGCAAACTGCGCGTGACCGTATCGACCGACAACGCCGAGTTCTTTCATGTCGAAGAAGCCGATGTTTTCGACACCATCGCCCTTCTCAACACCGGCCAGACTGTCGGCTATTCCCATCGCGGCGCGGGCCGCGCGCCAATTCCGATCCGGGTAGAACGACCTCGGGGGCAGGGCACGGTGGATGAACGGTTTCTGACCACCCCGATCCCCGCCAATGTGCTGCCCGGCGACCGCGCCGTGGTTGAACTGGGGGATGTCGTCAATCTGCGTCAGGAACACGCCTCTTTCCCGGTCTTCCGCCATAACGGGCGCGCGGCGGAAATGGTCACCGCCGAACTCGCCGGCAGCTATGAGGCCCCCCTGTACGGTATGCTCGCCGTCGAGCAGGCCATTGACGCGCAGGACTGGACCGGCCTGCCAAAGCCGACAGTGTCGTTGCACGGTCAGCCCGAGGATGAAAGCCAGCCCACGTTGCTATGGGACGGCGAATGGGAAGTGACCTGGGTCACCTTCCGCGACATGGGGGCGGCCTTTGGCGTGGCGCTTCTGGCGATCTATATCCTCGTGGTCGGGCAATTCGGATCGTTCAAGGTGCCACTGGTGATCCTGACGCCGATCCCGCTGACCTTCATCGGCATTCTTGGCGGGCACTGGGCCTTTGGCGCGCCTTTTTCCGCCACGTCGATGATCGGCTTCATCGCGCTTGCGGGCATCATCGTGCGCAATTCGATCCTGCTGGTCGATTTCATCCGTCACGCCCGGTCCCCCGGCCGGCCCCTGACCGACGTCCTGATCGAAGCGGGGGCTGTGCGTTTCAAACCGATCCTGCTGACAGCTCTGGCCGCGATGATCGGGGCCGCCGTCATCCTGACCGACCCGATCTTTCAGGGCCTGGCCATCTCGCTTCTTTTTGGTCTGGCCTCTTCAACGCTGCTGACGGTGTTGGTCATCCCGGCCGTCTACCGGGTGCTGCGAACCTGATCATACAGACATATCCGGTCCGGCAATGCGTTTCGCTGCGCTCATGCCCGCCCGGCCACCGCTGACAGGTTCAGCGGGTCGATCCCGAGGGTTTTCAAGGCACCCGCCCATTTCGCCGCATTCTTTGTGGAAAACACCAGCTCCGGCGATGCCTCGCAAGTCAGCCAGCCGTTGTGCAATATTTCATCCTCCAACTGCCCCGGCCCCCACCCCGCATAGCCGAGCGCCAGCAGCGAGGCCTGCGGCCCCTCACCCTTGGCCAGCGCTTCGAGAATATCCAGCGTGGCGGTCATGCCGAACCGGTCGTCAACCTTCAGCGTTGCGCCTTCGCCGCTGTAATCGGTCGAATGCAGCACAAAGCCGCGCGAATGTTCGACGGGACCGCCGAAATGGATGCGGATGGCCCGCGTATGGTCCGATTGGGCGATATCAAGCTGCTTGAGCAACCCGTCAAACGACAACTCGGACGCCGGTTTGTTGACGATCAACCCCATCGCCCCTTCGTCCGAATGGGCGCAGATAAAGATTACACTGCGGCTGAAACGATTGTCGCCCATGCCGGGCATCGCGATCAGCAGCTTGCCGCTCAGATTCATGCCTTCCTCCTCGCCCGATGATTACGCCCCCGCGGGCCGGGTGCAAGGGCGGGCAAGCGCAAAACTCTTCGTGAAGGGTGCAGTTAGGGCTTCCATTCGGCGATACCCCGCTTAATTTCACCGGCATGACAGCTAAATCCACCAGAATTGCCGCCCTCACCGCCTGGGCTATGTTTGCGGCACCGGTTGGCCATGCACAGGACATCCCCGGCAACATCCTGCGCGCGGAACTTCTGGGCGGGTGGCGAACCGAAAGCGGCAGCCAGATGACGGCGCTGCGCCTGATACTGGCACCGGGGTGGAAAACCTATTGGCGCGCGCCCGGCGATTCCGGCATCCCGCCGCAATTCGACTGGACCGGTTCGCAAAACATCGCCCGCGCGATCTTTCACTGGCCAAAGCCCGAGGTGTTCGACCTCAACGGATTGCGGACGATCGGATATAAGGGCGAACTGGTCCTGCCCATCGAATTGCGCCCGGTTGCGGCCGATGCGCCGATGATGGCCATGGCAAGGATCGAACTCGGTGTCTGCGAAGACATCTGTGTGCCGATGACGGTCGATATCTCCATGCCCCTGACGCGCGCCCGGACGCCCGACCCGGTTATCCGCCAGGCACTTGCCCAAGTCCCCGAACCGGCGACCGCGGCGGGGCTTTCCGCGGCGAAGTGTTCGGCTGAACCGATTGCCGACGGAATGCGCCTGACATCGACGCTGACGATGCCACGTCTGGGCCCGTCGGAATTCGCGGTCATCGAGCTTGCCGATCAGGCTGTGTGGGTCTCGCCGGCCAAGACGACCCGCGACAAGGGGCAACTGATGGCCATCGCCGACATGGTGCCGCCGAATGCGCAACCTTTCGCGCTCGATCGTTCCTCGGTGCGGATCACGGTGTTCGGAGGGATGGGCCGCGTTGTGGAGCTTCAGGGCTGCGCCGGCTGATGACGCGGGCGCAACAGCACCGCACCCAGCAGCGCCGCCACCACAACCACCCCGACGGTGCCGATCAGGAAATGGCCCAATTGCTGTGCCAGGCTTTCGCCCGCCAGAATCGCCGGGCCAAGGGTCGCGCCGAATACCAACAGAATTGCCAAGGCCGCAGCACCAAGCACCAGCCGCAGCGCGGCGGTGCGCATCCCGCGCCGCAGTGACGCCGCCTGACGGGCGATATCATGCTGAACCGCCAACAGCGCCGGAACCGCCATCAGCACCAAAAACAACCCGAAGCCAAGGCCATAGCAAAGCGTTATCACCGTGGGTTTCAGAAACTCGGCCTGCCGTGATCCTTCAAACAGCAACGGCGCAAGCCCCAGCACGGTTGTCAAAGTGGTCAGCAAGACCGGGCGCAGACGGTCGGCAACGGCGTCGACAATCGCCGGGATGCGCCCGCGCGCGGCCGCATATTCGTCCACCGTGCTGATCAGGACAATCGCATCGTTGATGATGATGCCCGACATGCCGATCATGCCGACAACCGAGAACATCGACAGGGGAACGCCCCAGACCGCGTGCCCGTGAATGGCACCGATCAGCCCCAGAGGAATGACCAGCATCACCACCACCGGTCGCGACCAGCTTGAAAAAATCCACGCCAGAACCGCATAAATCGCCGTCAAAGACGCCAGCAAGCCAACCAGCGCGTCATTGAGAAAGGCGCTCTCCTGCTCGCCAAGACCGGCGATCCGGTAGGTAACCCCGTATTGCTCGGCGATACGCGGCAGAATCTCCGTGTCCAGTATCCGCATGACTTCATTGGCGCGTTCGGGATCGTCTTCGGCAATGTCCCCCGTCACCGACACCACCCTTTGCCCGTTTTCGCGCTTGATGGTCGAAAATCCGGGCGTTGCCGTCACCGTCACGATATCTGCCAAAGGAACATAGATGCCCGACGCGCTGCGCATCATGGTGCGGTCCAGAAAATCCGCCGTCAGTTCGCCAGGTGGCAGTTCGACGCGGATGGTTGCCGACCTTGGCCCATCGGGAAATTTGGCCGCTTCGATGCCGTTCAGCCGGTCACGCAACTCCCGTCCCAATTCGTCCACGACGAACCCGAGCGCCCGACCCTGCGGGGTCAATTCCAGAATCAATTCGTCCTTGTCGTAAGGCAGGCTGTCTTCCAGCGCCGAAACTTCCGGGAACTGAACCATCGCCAGTTTGATCGCTTCTGCGGCGGCCTTGAGCGTTGTGGAATCCGCCCCCGAAAGCTCTACGTCAAGGGCATCACCGCCGGGGCCACTGCGCCAGCCGCGAAATGACAACTCCTCCAGCATCGGGTGATGCGGGGCGGCATCCTGAAGGTCTGCGACGAAATCATTGCTCGTCCAGGACCGAAAATCCGGATCACTGAGCTCGATCGAAATCGACCCCAGAAGCGATGCATCCTTGTTTTCGGCACTGGCAAGGGAACGACCGGAATTGCTGCCGATTTCGGCAATGACGTATTTGAGCGGCTCGACACCGTTCTCCTCGCGGTAGCGGGCGGCGATACTCGCGGTCGTGCCCTGTAGCGCCTTCATCACCGCAAGCGTATCGTCGCGGGTCGCCCCCGGAAGCATGGCGAAATTGCCGGTGATGGAGGCTTGTTCGGGCGAGCTGAAAAACCGCCATTGCACATCGCCCCTGATGAACAGGCCGGCCTCATAGGCCAACAGCGCCAGCGCCCCCGCCAGAACCGGATAGCGCGCCACAATGACGGCCCGCGTCAGGGGCCGGAACAGCCGGTCGCGCACCCAGCCCAGCACAATATTGGTCACGCGGCTGGGGGCATCGTACCAATGCCCACGACCGGCCTTCGACAGCGCATGGGCCATGTGATTGGGCAGGATCAGAAAACATTCCATCAGCGATGCCAGCAACACCACGCTGACGGTAAACGGGATGTCCTGGATCAAATCGCCAAACCGCCCGCCGATGGCCACCAGCCCCAGAAACGCCACGACCGTGGTGATCGTCGACGAAAAAACCGGTGCCGACATGCGCCGGACGGCTGTTTCAGCGGCAACATAAGAAGGTTCGTTCAACGTGCGAACCCGAAAATCGGTGTGTTCCCCCACGACGATCGCATCATCAACCACGATGCCAAGCGTCAGGATCAGCGCAAAAAGCGATATCATGTTGAAGGTCAGGCCGAAGGCATACATCAAGGCCACCGCAGCGAGCATGGATACCGGAATGCCTGCCGCAACCCAAAACGCGGTGCGGGCATTCAAGAACAGGAACAGCAGCAACACCACCAGCGCCAGACCCTTGGCGGCATTGTCCAGCAACAGGGACAGCCGGGCGCTGATGTTTTCCGATCTGGCGCGGATCAGGTCGATCTTGATCCCGGCAGGCAGGATAAGGCGCATGTCTTCGGCGACGGCCTCGACCTGGCGCTGAATACCTATCGCATCGCCCTGATCCGACCGGTCAATGCGGATCGACACCGCCGGATTGTCGCCGACGAAAAAGGCGCGCGCACGGTCGGCCCCCTCAAGGCGAAGGTGGGCCATATCCCCGAGCGTCAACGCCGACCCGTCCGGGTTGGTTCGCAGGACTATTCCTGCCAACGCGTCGGGTGTCCGTTTGCCGACACCGGTCCGCAACCGCGCCGAGCCGTCAGCGACTTCACCTGCGGGGTCGCCATCGGTCTCTGCCGCCACCGCCCGCGAAATCTCTGCCATCGCTAGATCGTGCCGCATCAATGCGGCCGAGGGCACCTCAATCCGGATTTCCGGTGCCGCCACACCGCTGATCGTCGACCGGGTCACGCCAACTTCGAAAAGGCGTGTGACGAATTCATCGGCAAAACGGCTAAGCTGTTCGACGGCAACCGGCCCGGTGATCACCACATCCGTCACCCGGTCACGCCAGGCACCGCGCCTTATTTCCGGGTCTTCAGCGGCCTCTGGCAGGTTGCTGACCGCCGATACGGCGGTCTGCACCTCATCAAGCGCCCGCCCCATGTCCCAGCCCGGCTCGAAATCCAGCGAAATGCGCGCGCTGCCTTCGCGTGCCGTGGCCGATACGCTTTCAATGCCCTCAATGGCCAGCAGACCGGATTCAAGCACCTGAATGATCGACCGGTCTATATCGTCCGCGCCCGCCCCCGGCCAGGACACCGACACATTGACCGTTTGAATCACCACATCGGGGAAATACTGCGCCCGCATCCGGGGCAAGGCATAAAGCCCCGCTGCGATGAAAATGACCAACAGAATATTGGCGGCGGTCGCGTGGCGGGTGAAATAGGAAAGCACACCGCCGGTCATTGCCAAGGGGTCACGCCGCGGGGCCATGACCTATCCCCCCATCCGCGCTTCGATGCGCTCCACGACTTCGACGGGCACTTTTTCTTCGCGCAGTTTCGCCAACACGCGCGCCCTGGCCTCGGCAGGCATCGACTGGTTGGCTTCGACAAACGCCACCAGCGCGGCACGCCGTTCCGGGGTCAAATCGACCAGCGCATTGTCTGTTGGGGTCGGGGTGGACGGCACGATACCGGCATCAAAGCGCAACGGCTTTACTTTGGTCCCCGCCCCCAAAAGTGGTGATCGTTCAATGACGATCTCTCGTTCCGCAAGTGTCTCGGCCTCAATGATGACGTCATCGCCCTGACGCCGCAAAATATCCACCTTGACCAGTTCCAGACGATCGTCATCGCCCAATACCAAAACCGAATTGTCCGACCCGATGGCAACGGCGGGTATCAGGGCGACACCTTCAAGCGGCGGTTCGGTGATTTTGACCGTGACGAAATCGCCGGGCCGAAATCCGCGCGGATGATCGAGCGTGGCAAACACCAGCCGCCCGCTCAACCCCTCGCCGACAACCGCATCGACGCGGTTCAGCCGACCTGTGGCCACCAGATCGGCACCGAAAACATCCAAAGACGCCGTCACTTCCAGCGGGTTCAGTCTGCCGCTGGCGTCAATCAGCCGCGCATATTGCGCCGTGGAAACCCGAAACGACACTTCCAGCGCAGTGGCGTCGATCAATTCGCCCAGCTTTTCATTCTTGGCGACAAGACCACCCTCAACCGCCGAAACACCAGACAGCACCCCGGCGAATTCGGCATGAAGCTCGGTCTCGGTCAGGCGACGTTCCGCTTCGGCCAAGGCAAGCTTTTGGCGCTGCAATGCGGTGACGGCCTTGTCGGCCCTGGCTTCGGCCACGGCCAGGGCCTGCCTGCGCGACAGCACGTTTTGCGCCGCATTGGATACGGCCAATTCCGCGTTTTCCCGATCTGACGCTGTGCCCAGCCCCCGATCAGCCAGGCCTTTCTGGCGCTCCAGCGCCCGCGACCTCAGCGCCGCCTGCACCTCTGCGGCGGCCAGATCATCCGCCGCCAGACCCAGGGCGCGATCAGCTTCGCGTTGCTCGGCCTCCGCTTCGCGCATGCCTGTGACCTGCAAATCCAGCGCCGATTGCGCATCCGCCGGATCGACACGGACCAGCAGCGCCCCCGCAGCCACTTCGGTGCCATCGGTGAATTCGGGCGCCAACTCGACAATCTGCCCGGCGGCAGCCGCACGAAGCTCCAGACGCCGTTGGCTGCGCACCTCGCCGAAAACCGTCAGTTCGGGGGTAAGTGTTGACGGTTTCAACACCAGGACACGCGCTGAAAAAACCCGTTCCCGTACCACGCCCGGCGCGGTTGCAGCCGCATTTCTTGCGTCAATCGCGGATTTCAGCGTCGCTCCGCCCACCGCCAGCAGTGCCAATGTGACCGCCAGCAGAAAAAGCGCCGTGAGACTGCGGAACATGAAACGCATCGACTTCGGGTTCTACTTGTATCTACGCAAGACCTTAATCTTGCACGGGAATGCATCCAAGAACAAATATCCAAACGCGCGAAGGCGTTACTTCCGTCGCAGATGCTCATCGAGCCGCGGCATGATCTCGACAAAGTTGCAGGGACGGTGGCGATAGTCGAACTGGACGCTCAATATCTCGTCCCAGGCATCGCGGCAGGCACCCGGACTGCCCGGCAGCGCAAACAGATAGGTGCCCAATGCCACCCCGCCACAGGCCCGGCTTTGCACCGCACTTGTGCCGATCTTCTGCATCGAGACGATGGTGAAAACCGTACCAAAGGCCTCGATCTCCTTTTCATAGACATCGCGGTGCGCCTCGACCGTCACATCGCGGCCGGTCAACCCGGTGCCGCCGGTGGTCAGGATCACGTCAATCGCCGGGTCGGCACACCAGGCCCGCAGCTTGGCAGCAATCTCGCTGCGTTCATCGCGCAGGATGTTGCGCGCCGCCAGAACATGCCCCGCCGAGGTCAGCCGCTCGACCAGCGTATCGCCGGATTTGTCGTCCTCCGGGCCCCGCGTATCGGAAACGGTCAGCACCGCGATACGGACGGGCACAAATTCCCTGGTTTCATCAATTCGGTTCATCGGGCTTCCCTCAATCTGGCCTTTATCTGCAACAGATCCGCCCAGGCCTCGCGCTTGGCCTCCGGGTGGCGCAACAAATAGGCGGGATGTGTCATCGGCATGGCAGGGCGGCCAAAAGCCTCGGTCCAGTGACCGCGCAGCCGCAAGATACCCTTGCGGCCCAGCGCGGCAGCGCAAGGCGTGTTGCCCATCAAAACGACCACATCGGGGTTCGCCAATGCCACATGGCGCTGCAAGAACGGCAGCATCATCGCTATTTCATCCGGCTCCGGGTCGCGGTTCGACGGCGGCCGCCAGGGCAGGACATTGGTGATATAGATCGCCTCACCCGCATGGGCGGCACTGCGCGCAAGGCCGATGGCGGCGAACATCCGGTCCAGAAGCTGCCCGGCCCGCCCGACAAAGGGCAGCCCCTCGACATCCTCGTCGCGCCCCGGCGCTTCGCCGAGGATCATCACCCGCGCCTGCGGATTGCCATCGGCAAAGACGAAATTCCGCGCGCCTTTCTTCAACTCGCACAGATCGAAATCCGCCTGCGCCCCGGCCAGCGCCTCAAGACTGTCGGCCCCGGCGGCGGCGGCCTCGGCCATCCGGACGGGCTCGGCCCCAGTGACCATGGATTCGGCCCCGACCGGCGCGGCAACCTTGGGCTTTGCCACCTCGGCGGGCACCTCATAACGGTTGACCGGCCCCTCGCCAATCGCCTCATCGGCACCAAGCTCCATCTGCCATTCCAGCAGCGCCTTGGCGGCGTGAAAATCCATATGTCCAACGGCTGAGTCCATGCCCCCCAAACTACGCCCCCGCGCATTCAAGGTAAAGCCGCGCGGATTGAGCGTTGCCGTGGGCCGTAACCTTTGCCATAACCACCCGAACCGGCACCGGGGGCACCCATGACATTCCGCGCGCGTCATCTTCTGGGCATCGAACACCTCGCACCCGAGGAGATTCGCAGCGTTCTCGATCTGGCCGACAAATATGCCGACCTGAACCGCCGCACGGTCAAACATTCTGATGCGCTGGCGGGCATGACCCAGATCAACATGTTTTTTGAGGCTTCCACCCGCACCCAGGCCAGTTTCGAGCTGGCCGGCAAACGCCTTGGTGCCGATGTGATGAACATGGCGATGCAGCATTCATCGGTCAAAAAGGGCGAAACCCTGATCGACACGGCGCTGACGCTGAACGCCATGCATCCCGACCTTCTGGTGGTGCGGCATCCCTCGTCGGGCGCGGTGAATCTTCTGGCATCAAAAGTGAACTGCGCCGTCCTGAACGCGGGCGACGGGCGGCACGAACACCCGACACAGGCGCTCTTGGATGCGCTGACCATCCGCCGCGCCAAGGGCCGGTTGCAGCGCCTGACCGTGGCCATCTGCGGCGACATCGCCCATAGCCGCGTGGCCCGGTCGAACCTGATCCTCTTGGGCAAGATGGAAAACCGAATCCGCCTGATCGGCCCGCCGACACTGATGCCCTCGGGCGTCGCCGATCTGGGGTGTGAGGTCTATGAGGACATGCGCGAGGGGCTGAAAGGCTGCGACGTGGTGATGATGCTGCGCTTGCAAAAAGAACGCATGGATGGCGGCTTCATCCCGTCGGAACGGGAATATTATCACCGCTACGGGCTCGACGCCGAAAAGCTCTCATTCGCCAAAGAGGACGCCATCGTCATGCATCCGGGGCCCATGAACCGCGGTGTCGAGATTGACGGCGAACTGGCCGACGACATCAACCGATCCGTCATTCAGGATCAGGTCGAAATGGGCGTCGCCGTCCGCATGGCCTGCATGGATCTGCTGGCGCGGAACCTGAGGGCGGAGCGGGGTGCCAAGGCGGTGGGGGTGATGGTGTGAGTGGCGGCGAATTCGATTGGTCGCCTTGGCTTGATGCGGATGAGCGGATGGTTTGGACCGCAAAGCCCTACATGCTCCCGATCTGGATCCTAATAATCTCCATGATACCCGTCGGATATGGTTTAGCGATCGGAATGCATGACGGTTCGTCGAAGGGGCGCATAGCTCAAGCCATGGGACCGTGGCTCGTCGGAGTCCTAGTGGCGATGCTCGTCGCCTTGCCTTTTGCGCGAAACTACTACTGCGCCACCAATCGGCGGCTCCTTTCTTTGCATTTTGCTCCCTGGCGAAGGACTAAGTTTTCGTCCGTCGAGCGCGCCGACGCCGTACTACAGGCAGCAACGAGGCGGCCCTTGATCGTTCGAGACGCAAAGACGCAAAAGCGGGTCATGACCATGATCCTATCGAAAAAAGATGAGGAGAGCCTGCTTTCCTTCACTAAGCAGGACCGGCCATGACCCCCCTCCTGACCAATCCCACGACCCCAACCGAAACCACCCCGGTAACCGCATGAGCACCACGGACTGGCAGCGCTATCTCTTGCCCGGCGAAACCCTCCTTTGGGAAGGCGCGCCGGTACGGGGCGTGTTGCACAGGCCGATGATTTTCGTCACCGCGCTTTTCGGCTTGCCGTTTCTGGTGGTCGGCCTCGGGCTGATCGTGCATGGCGCCTCCGAGCTGTTCGCGGCGCGCCGGGTTTGGGATGTTGTGCTGCGGCTGGGGCTGGCCGCCTTTGGCGTACCCTTCGCGGCGATAGGGGCGGGGCTGGTGTTCGGTCTGTGGTACATGTCTGCAACCGCGCACCGCAAGGTGCGCTATGCGCTGACCAACCGCTGCGCCTATGTCGCCAAAGCCTACTGGAACCGCAGCATCGAAACCTATCCGATCCGTCCCGAAAGCACGATCGAGCTGATCAAGGGCAAGCAGGCCGATACGCTCTGGTTCCAGGTCTTCTCGGACCGCGACAGCGACGGCACGGTATCGGTCAAACGCTGCGGGTTCGAAAATATCGCCGATGGCGACGACGTCTATCTTCTGTTGCGCCGCATCATGTCGGGGGAAGCATGACCACCCTTATCACCAACGCCCGCCTGATCGACCCCGAGGCCGGAACCGACAGGCTCGGCGCGGTGCTGATCGAGGACGGTCTCATCGCCCGCATCTTTGACGTGCCCGACGCCGTGCCATACAAAACGCCGACACTTTGCCGACACGATGCCGACGGCAAATGTCTCGCCCCCGGCATCGTCGATCTCGGCGTCAAGATCGGCGAACCGGGCGAGCGGCACAAGGAATCGTTTCGCTCCGCCGGGCTCGCCGCCGCTGCCGGGGGGGTGACGACCATCATCGCGCGGCCCGACACCCATCCCGCCATCGACACCCCCGAAACGCTCGAATTCGTCACCCGC
>JBATDH010000390.1:0-3250 GCA_049663365.1 Albidovulum sp.
CAATGGCTGCGGCAAATCCAACCTGCTGGAAGCGTTGCGCTGGGTGATGGGCGAAAACCGCCCCACCGCCATGCGCGGCGACGGGATGGAGGATGTGATCTTTGCCGGTGCCGCAACGCGGCCTGCCAAGACCACCGATGCGACAAGCGGGTTGGCAAAACGAAGGTGACAGGAACACGATGACAGGTTCAGACAAATCCGGGGTTCGCCCCCTGGCCAAGGCCAAGAAGCGCGGGCTGAACCGGTTGAGCGGGTTGCGCAACCTGTTGGTCGACCTCAAACGGATGATGTATCGCCGCGTCTGGGGTATGGATATCCATCCGACGGCACAGTTTTCGCTGTCGACAAAATTTGACCGGACCTTCCCGATTGGTGTCCATGTCGGCGCGCATAGCTATATCGCGTTCGACGCCCGGATATTGACCCATGACCGCACGCGCGGGCTTTATCTGCACACGCGGGTCGGGGCCAATTGCTTTGTCGGGGGATGCAGTCTGATCCTGCCCGGCGTCGAAATTGGCGACAACTGCGTCGTGGGGGCCGGGTCGGTCGTCACCAAATCTGTGCCGCCCCGGTCGATCGTGGCGGGAAATCCGGCCAAGGTCATCCGTTCGGATATTCAGGTCGGGGAATATGGCCGGTTTCTGGACGCGGATGAAACCGAAAGCATGTTGGCGGCACAAGGGCTGACCTGATCCCCTATCGGGGCGCAAGGCGGCAAGTCTTGTCATATGGTGTCGCCGGCGTCCGGTATTGCACCGATCCAGGCAACGGCCAAAGGGTCAATGCTATTCCTGCAAGTGTACATCGTCAGAACGGGTGCAAAGGGCTTTGCTGCTCAGGTGGCGGGCAACTTGCCACGGGCTGACCCATGCCATGAGGACGAGCGTCGACGCAAAGCCCGAGGTGGATCGCCGGTGCACGCGGTGCCCGTCCCGCCACACGGGAAAACGCCATGCTCTCACTTTCTGCCCTTACGATCAGTCAACGTCGGGTCGGGTCCAGCACACCCGGACCTCTGCACGGAACCATTTCGCTAACGTCCTTTTCGCGCGACAGGGTGATTTTTGACAGTGGCGCGGGGTTCGGGTTGGCCGAAACCATTGTGCCGCTAAGCGGCACCGCATCGCCCGCCCAGGTCATTCAGGCGCGCGCGGTCAGTCTTGATGATGGCGGTGCCACCACGACGCCATGGGCCGACATTGCTACAAGCGGCGCTGGCGGCATCTGGAACGGTGGATTGACCGTCGCGCGCGGACCTTCGTGGTATCGCCCGGAAGTGCGGCTGAAAGCCCAGCCCGGAACCGCAGCGCAAGGCACCATGCGATTTGGCGTCGGCCATGTGCTAGCCTTCTGGGGGCAGTCCGAAATCGACCGGATATTGTCTGCCTTTTATGACAACACATCGCCGCCGGTGATCAGTGACCCCGAAGCCGTGCAGATTTTCCACGGTGCCGCCGCCACCCCGCAGGTGCATTACCTTAGCAATGCCGCCCCCCTGACGGCCGCCGCCGCCGCCATGGCGGCAACGCTGATCGAACAGCGCTCCGGCGAAAAATTCGCGGTGGTGTTTCACGCCGTATCGGGCACCGACCCGCGTGCGCTGGTCAATGATGGCGACGCTGGTCGGGTGTGGTCCGCCGACAAGGCGTTGCACGACTTTGCCACCGCGGACGGCCAGGATGTCGGGCTGGCGGCCATGTCGTGGTTTGCCGCCCCCGGCAGTCTCGGCAGCAGCTACGGCGAAGCGATGTTTCCGCTCTTTGCTGGCAAATTGCTCGATGGTACGCCGGTCAGTTTTCCGGCGACGATCAACTGGGGGTCAGGCAATAGTTTTCACGCCGATCACTGGTTTGGCGAGTTCTACGATTATACCAAGACAAAATGGGTGCCTTACGGGCCGCATCGCTTCGACATTGATGGCGATATGCAGGATGCGACCCACTATCTGGGCGGTGGCCAGCAGTTCGGCCTGACCAACAAGCAGGCCGCGCGCGAAAGCTGGCGGGCGATGCTGGCGGTTCCGGCGGCGACGATGTTCCTGCCGCTGGGGCTGGAACCGGTCAGCTATGTCAACGGGTATGATGACGGTGCGGGGAGCTGGACCGATTTCGCCCATCCTGCCGGTGATACGCCCGACGGTGTTCAGGCCTGGGCCCGGATGAACGCCCTGGCGGTTCTGCAATCGGCGGGCCTGACTGCCTGGCAGGCACCTGCCTTCGATCACTGTCTGTGGGAACCGACAGGGGCCTGGGTGGAAGTCTGGTCGTCGGCCGGCGCGGTAACGACCACCCGTCTGCACCGCAGCGAACCGCCTCTGGCGCCGACATATCCCCATTGGACCGAGGTTGTGGGTTTTCAGATCAACGGCCTGCCCGCCGAAAATACCCAGATCGTGGCCGGGCGCGTGCGCCTATTTCCCAATGGCGGGGTGTTTGTCGGAGCCGACCAAATTCAATTCGGCGAAGGGGGTGCCACCGGCGCGCTGAAATTTCCCGAAGACCTTGCCGCCGGGCTGTGGAAGAACCTGCCGGTTCTCGACATCGGCGCAAGCGGGCTGAGCGGGGTTCCTTTGCGTCCCTTGCCTGACCCTGCGGTATTGGCCAATACATTGCCCGTGGGTGCGTCAAGTTTCACGACGTCGGCCAGTGGACCCTATTTCAACGACCCGGCCAATCTCGGGGCCGGGGTCACGGGCATTACCTTTTCAGCGCGGTTCAAGGTGGCGGCGCTGCCGGGGGCGACGTCGATCCTGTTTTCCCAGTCCAATATCGGCTTCGACATTGAGTTGATGAATACCGGCGATCTTCGCGCCAACATCAAGGACGGCGCGGGCGTCAAGGTTCTGGGACCGACGGTCATCGCCACGGGGCTGAGCGTGGGCGTCTGGTACGATGTAATCTGTGCGGCGGATCAGACGGCCAAGGTTCTGTTTGTGACGATCAACGGCAGCCTTGTCGCGACGCTGCCCTTTACGACATCCGGCAATGGCCTGTTTCAAAGCAACCGGTTCATCGGGTTTCTGGCCAGGGGGGCCGGAACGCTCCAGCTTGCTGCGCAGGTCGAGTACCTCAAAGTCTGGCGCAGTGCGGCTGTCGATGGGTCCGAGCCGGGAACCGCCCCCTACAAGACGGTTTCCGGCGCGGCGACGACGGTCAATGCCGACCCGTGGAAATCGGGTGCTGACGCCACCTGACCTAGAGGGGACAACATGGAAAAAAAAGGGCGCCCGGAACAAAATGCCGGGCGC
>JBATDH010000391.1:0-3858 GCA_049663365.1 Albidovulum sp.
GCCCTGCCCTATGCGGACGGCCCCAAACAAAGGTTCCGCCACCAGCGGGAAGGCCAGCAGCGCTATCAGCGATCCGAGGTTGCTTGCCCCGTAAAGGAAGTAAGGGTCATCAGCCGAAGGCCCGCCACTGCGCGCATACCAGGACTGGATCAGCGGCGCATTGGCCGACAAGACGGCAAAGGGCACCCCCACCCCCAGACCGAACAGCACCAGCGTCTGCCAGGCGGTGGAGGTTTCGGGGGCGTATTGCCACGCTGCCGGGATCGACAGCGGCAGGAATGTCAGCGCCGAGGCCCATAAAACCAGATGCAGCAGAACCTGCGCCCGCAAGCTCAGATAGGTGGTCGACAGATGCGCATAAAGATAGCCGCCGATCAGCACGCTTTGAAAAAACAGCATCGCCGTAGTCCACACCGCCGGGGCACCGCCGATCTGCGGCAGCACGATCTTGGCAAACAGCGGTTGGACGAAGAAAAGCAGTGACGCGCTGACGAAAATGGTTGCCGTGAACAGCACCGGCACCAGAATCACGAGCCGGATCGCGGGTTTGATGTCGCTTGAATACATTCCGTCAGCCCTGCCTGATAGGATCAGGCGGCACTTAGACAGCCGAAATGGGTAAGAATGAGGCAAGAATGGGCAAAAAAGAACGGCATTGTTGACAAATCCTATGTAGATCGGTTTTCCGCCACCTTTCGTCGGCATTTGGCCTCGGTGGCGGCACGATGATTCAGGACCGCTGGTTGGCGTTATCGGCGTCTCGGGGCACCGGCGCCTGACGTTGATGGTCGTTGCGTCAAGGCCGGATTGTCGGCTATTGAACCGAAACTACCGTTTTGAGGGACGAAAATGGTACTGCCCACCTCTAAGGCGTCGATGTCGGACGACGAGATCGACAAAATCGCCGCCAAGGCGCAATCTGCGTCGAACTTCCTCAAAGCCATCAGCCATGAGGGGCGGTTGATGATTCTGTGCCACCTGACGACCGGCGAAAAGTCGGTGAACGAGCTTGAAACCCTGCTCTCGGCGCGGCAGGCAGCCGTGTCACAGCAATTGGCGCGGCTTCGGCTCGAAGGCTTCGTATCGGCCCGCCGCGACGGCAAGGCGATTTACTACAGCCTTGCCGATGACCGCACCAAACGGGTGCTGGAACTGGTCTATGATCTTTTTTGCAAGGACGGGACCGGCTGCTAGGCGATTTCCGATCCGATGACAGCGACCAACGTCCTGAATGGACAAGACAGGGGGACGAAAGAACCGCCTGTTGCCAAGACGGAAATTGACAACGAACCAGAACAGGAATTAATGGCCATGGCCAAACTCCCGTTATAGGAAGGTATGTCATGGGCCAGAAACTTCCCCCCCTCGTCTGGCTCCGCGCGTTTGAATCGGCCGCCCGACACCTCAGCTTTACCCATGCTGCCGGTGAATTGAACCTGACCCAGGCGGCAATCTCCAAACAGGTCAAGCTTCTCGAACATTACCTGCGCGAACCGCTGTTTCAGCGCAAACCCCGCAGCCTTGTCCTGACCAAGGTCGGTGCCGCCTATCTGCCCAAGGTCCGCGATGCCTTCGAGCGGCTCGCGGCGGGCACCCAAGAGGTGTTCGGCAATCGTCGCTCCGAAGTTCTGACCCTGCGCGCGGCGGCGGGCTTTTCCGTCAACTGGATCGCCCCGCGCCTGCCCCGGTTCTTCGAACAGCACCCCAAGACCCCGATCCGCATCGTCTCCAGCATCTGGAACGAAGAATTCGACAAGGAACGTTTCGATCTCGATATCCGTTATGGCAATGGCAGGTGGCCCGGATTTGCCAGCTACCGCCTGACCTGGGAAAGCCTTGAACCCCTCTGCGCACCCGCTTTAGCCACTGGCCACAATAAGCTGAAATCACCTGATAACCTTGCCAACCATCGGCTCTTGCATGTCATGGGCTATGAAGAGGGTTGGGCCGTTTGGCTTGACTTTGTTGGAGCCAGGTCGGTGGATGCCGGGCAAGGCATTCAGGTGGATACCTCGCTGCTGGCTCTTGAAATCGCCGCCACGGGCGCTGGCGTGGCACTGGGGCGGACCTCACTGATCGGACCCGAGCTTGCCTCGGGGCGGCTTGTCCGCCCTTTCGCGCAGTCGCTCCCCATCAAGGAAGCCTTTCACCTTGTCGAACCGGATGACGGCGCAAGCCATCCCGATGCCCATACCTTGCGCGACTGGCTGCTGGCAGAAGCGGATCGGGCCAAAGATCCCGCCCATCCCGATGCTTGAAGGGTTTCAGGACCAGATGCAGCCATGCAGCCCTCTGGACGAGGCAAAACTACGTTGCATCACAGGGCCTACCGCAGCCCGTCCTCACCCACGGCATCCTCGGCCTTAAGCCCGCCGACGCGCGGCAAGGGACGCCCGCTATCGGTGACGGCCACGGCCACCATGATCTCGTTGGCGCGGGGGCTGTCGTTCAGCCGCACCTCGATGCCGTCGAAATGCGACCGCACATAGGCGGCGTCCTTGTGTCCAAGCGGCACGTCGAGCACCTGCCCCGGCCCGCCCATCTTTTTTGAGGACGGCACCAGGGCCGCGCCCTTTTCCACCGCCGCCCGCAAGGGCGCTCCCAGCTTCGGGTGCAGGATCGCGGCGGCATGTTCCAGTTCGCCGTTTTCGCCCACCATTGCCGCCTTGCCATAGCTTTCGGCCTGCGAGGGTTCGATACCCAGCGCGGCGATGCATTTTTGGCCCAATAGCCCGCCCAGTTCCGCCCCGATATCCATCAGCAGCGTCAGATCCTCGACATAGCGCCCGGCAAAGGGATTGGCGATGACGGCGACGGCCACCGCCTTGCGGGTTGGCGGTGCAATCCTTTTGCCGATCTCGCTGTGGGTTTCCTCGATCCAGACAGCGGTTTTCCTGATTTCGGCGCTCATCGCAATCCATCCTCTCCCTTGATATCCACGGCCTCAAGCCCGCCCGAGCGGGAATGCACCCGCGGACCACTTGTCATCACCAGCGCGAGCAGCATTTCATCGGCACGCGGGGCATCGTTGATGCCTAACTCCATGGCGTCGAAATGGCTGCGCACATAGGCCGCGTTGATATGCGTGACCGGCACATCCAGTCGCGCGCCCACGCCCCCGACCTTCTTGGCCGAGGGAACAATCGCCTTGGACCCGCCAATCAGCTCGCGCATCGCATAGCCCCCCGGCGCGTGCCAGAGCGCGGCATGTTCCAGCTCTCCGCCCGCGCCGATGATGGCACCCTTGCCATAGCCCTCAACCCTGTCGGCACCGCCGATTGCCGCAACCAGCCGTTTCGCCATGCTGAGGCCCAAGGGGCGCAAATCGTCCATGAAGCCCTGTATGTCGGGTACAAACCGCCCGGCAAAGGGGTTCCTGATCACCGCCAGCACCGCGGCCCGCCTTTGCGGCACCGCCGCGACCGGCCCGCCTTCGTGAAAGACTTCCTCGACCACCACCTGCATCTTTCGCAAACTGACTTCAGGCATGTTCCACCCTCCGGGCATTTATCGTTGCCGCATGACCAACAAGGCGCGACTTGCCGCGCAAGAATAGCGCCGCACCAAGGATCAGGCCCTGCTTGCGGTAATCTTCGGCCAAAGCCGCCCCCTTGTTCAAGGCCGTATCGACCTCGGCGGCGGATAATGCGCCAACATGGGTCACAACCAGACGGTCGCCCAGATCGCTATCGCTCTGACGTGCCGATGCCGGGCACCGCGTGACGGCGGGATGACCGGGCAGATCGACCGCATTGCCGATCAGCGTCGCCGCCGCATCCGCGATGGCCGCGTCGGTGGCCAGAACCGTGACGCTGTCGGCGATGCCCATGGACAGGCTACGCCCGCCCCGCCCGCTGG
>JBATDH010000392.1:0-4613 GCA_049663365.1 Albidovulum sp.
TCATGCTTGGCCCCGGCGATCACCTTGGGTTTGGGGGCTTCATAAGTCAGATCGAGCATGGGGGCGTCCTTTCGTCCGTCGGGGGGCTTTTTAGGGCAGAGGCCATGCGGCGGCAAGGGACGTTCTCGGCGATCCGGGGTTGGTGCGGGGCGGATTCACAAGCCTCGGAGCGCGCTTTCAACCTCGAAATCCCTGAACGCGGCACCCACCTGTGACAGATCCCAGGCGAGGCTTTGCACCTTGCCGTGGCGGTCGGCGAAGTCGAAACGCCACTGGCCACCGCCGCGCATTGCCAAGGCGAGGTCTGCGGCCTCGGCCCCCGCGAAGGTGCAGTCGCCGCCGGTGAGGCAGGCGGCGCGGTCGGTTGACCAGACCGGAACACCGTCCTTTTCGATCCGCAGGCCGCCGCGGACGAACCTTGTGCCCGCTTCCGAGCCATATTCGATGGCCACGCCATTCGGCGCGGGTGTGACAAAGGCGAAATGCGCGGCGAAGTCGGGGCGGGGGGAAAACACATCGACGTAGCGGATGTAGCAGCGTTTTTGCAGTGCCTCTGCGGGCCCGCGTTCATCACAGACCGAATCCCAGAGCCCGAAATGGGCGGTATGGGTGACGCGCCAGTCGCCGGGGGTGTTGTTGCCTTCGGCGTCCTGGGCGAGGGCAGGCTGGGCGAGGATGTATAGCAAAAGGGCGATGCAGCGCATGACAGGTTCCTTATCAGAATGGTCCCGTCTCGTTTAATCTGCGGGTTAGGCCCATGGCATTACACAATGCTGCGAGCGTGGCGGCGTCGGTTGCCGATGATGTCAGGCTACCGGACCTTGAAATAGCGGGCGATTTCGGTCAGTGCGTCCATCTGTTTGTCGGATAGCTTCGCGCCCTTGCCCGCCTTGGCGACATCATTGAGAACGGCCATGAGCGGATCGAAGGCACCGGTACGGTCGAGTTTGGCGAGCTTGCGCGCCAGCCGTTCGATGGCAGGTTCCGGACCGTTGCATTGACCGATCAGCCAGCGCCCGAGGATCAGGGTTTCTTCGGCGTCACCCAGGCTCTGGCCGGTATGGGTCTGGACCGATCTGATCAACGCGTCTTGCTGTTCGGCGGTAGGCAGGCCACCCAGTTCCAGAAAAGCCTGTGCCAGCGCCCCGATGCCCAGCGCCGGTTCCTCGATACAGTCGACCGGATGGGCATTGGTGCGCCGCCGAAAGCCCAGCCTGCGGGCGGCCGCCATCACGTCGCTGGCGACATTGGCCAGCTCGTGGGTCATTTCAGCGGCCTGACGCATGCGCGTGACCCAGAAAAAGGCGACGGCGATCACGCCTAAAAGCCCCAGAAACACCGGCATCACGACATTCCTCGCAAGATGGTGTGAAAGCGATGCACGCGTCGGATGTGGCTGTCAACGAAATCGGGTGGTGCAGTCGTGTGATCCGGGCCGCGACTGCCCTCAGGCCACAGGGGATTGGCTGACCCAGATGCCGCGATTGCGTAATTCGCGGATCAGTTGCTGGGCGTCGACGCCGGTCACCCCCGGCAGCGCCTGAATGCCGCCCCCGCGCAGGTTGAGCCAGCAGCGCGTCGAGCCGTCATAAAGGACGATGACCCCGGCCCCGTCGATTTCGTGCAGGGCGATGACGGCCCGTTCACCCTTTGAGAGGCATTCCACCGCCCGTTCGGTGATGCGAAAACCGGTTTTGGGGTTCACCGTCAGGCGACGCAGAACCACGATCAGAAAGACCGCCACCGCCAGTTCGGCGACCAGCGGCAGGCCCAGCGCCCAGATGACATAGGCCGCAGCCATGAAGGCCCCGAGCGCGAAATAGGTGCCGGGGTTTCGGGCCTGGATGATGTGTTCGAAACTATTGTTTACCATGTTTACTACTGCCACTGGTCCGACCCCGATATTACCCCGTTCAGGGTAGGGAACGCAGGTAAACATTGTCGAATGGTTGCTTGGGGGCGGTTCTGGAAACGATAACATCCGAGGACCGGAATTGCCGAAAAAGCGCCGGCCAATGGCCCGAACAATAAGGCGCTGGCGGGTCTACTGTTGAATTATACGCAACAGTTTCAGCGGCAGAATCACTGCGCGCCAAGGATGCGCCCGACCATTTCCCCGGTATCGCGGCTCAGCCCCGGATGGGCGGCGATGCGCTCCAGCTCGGTCTTGATCTGGGCCTTGCGGTCGGCGTCATAGCGCTGCCATGTCTCGAAGGCGGTGGACATGCGGGCGGTGGTTTGCGGGTTCAGGCCATCGAGTTTGATCAGCCAATCGGCATAGAAGCGGTAGGCGGCGCCCGTGTGATGGTGGAAGCCCGCGTGATTGGCCGCCAGCGCCCCCATCAGCGCGCGGAAGCGGTTGGGGTTTTTCCAGTCGAAAGCCGGGTGTTCGGCCAGGCGGGCGGCGGTATCGGCGGCCTGATCGGGGCTGACATAGGCCAGTTGCAGCATGAACCATTTGTCGATGACCAATCGGTTGTCCTGCCAGCGGTCGTAAAACGCGGCAATTTCGCGGGCACCGCGCCCGGACTGGATCAGGCAGGTGAGGGCACCCTGACTTTCGGTCATGTTGCCCGCGCTGGAGAAAAGCGAGGCGGCGCGGGTGGCGTTGTCGATATGGTTGAGCAGGCTGAGGCAGGCGAGTTTGAGCGCCCGCCGCCCGGCGGAGGCCGCGTCGGGCGAAAACGCGCCGGTATCGGTCATCGCCTCATAGGTCGCGACAAGCGGTTTTTGCAGTTTGCGGGCAATGGCCTTGGCCAGCGCATCGGTTCCGCTGTGGATGGCGTTGGGGTCGGGGACCATGCCCGCATCATGCAGCGTCTGGGCCATGTCGTCCTCGGAAGGAAGTCGCAGGCAGAGCGCGCGGAAGGCCGGGTCAAGGGTGTCGTCGGCCAGCACCTGACCCAAAGCGTCGATGTAATCATCGGCGCTATCAGTATCGCCGGTGATCATGGCGGCGAGAACATCCTTGGCCAAAGCGCGGCCCGCTTCCCATTTGTTGAACGGGTCGGTGTCATGGGCGAGAAGGAAGGTGCGCTCCGAGGCCGGGACGATGCGATCGAGCACCACGGGGGCGGAAAAGCCGCGCAGGATCGACGGGATCGGGCGCGCGCCAAGGTCTTTGAAAGTGAAGGTCTGGGTGGCTTCGGTCATCTCCAGCACCGTGGTCGGCAGAACCTCGTCGCCGTTGGGGTTCAGCAGGCCAAGCGCGATGGGGATGACGCGCGCGGATTTGTCGGGCTGGCCGGGGGTGGCGGCGGTATTCTGGGCGAAGGTGAGGTTGTAGGTGCCGTCCTGCCAGTCCTCGGTCACGCTCAGGCGCGGGGTGCCTGCGTCGGTGTACCAGCGTTTGAACTGGGTCAGATCGCGACCGGTGGTATCCTCGAATACTTTCAGCCAATCCTCGATGGTGGCCGCGTCGCCGTCATGGCGGTCGAAATAGAGATCGAGCGCTTTTTTATAGGCGTCGTCCCCGACAAGGCGTTTCAGCATCCCGATAACCTCGGCGCCCTTTTCATAGACGGTCGCGGTGTAGAAATTGTTGATCTCGATGTAGCTGTCGGGCCGCACCGGGTGTGCCAGCGGCCCCATGTCTTCGCGGAACTGCCGGGCGCGCAGGGTCAGCACGTCGTCGATACGCTTGACCGGGGCCGAGCGCATGTCGGACGTGAACTGCTGGTCGCGGAACACCGTCAGCCCTTCTTTCAGGCAAAGCTGGAACCAGTCACGGCAGGTGATGCGGTTGCCGGTCCAGTTGTGGAAATATTCATGCGCGATGACGCCTTCGATTCTTTCGAAGTCGAGGTCCGATGCGGTCTCGGGAGAGGCCAGAACCAGCTTGGAGTTGAAAATGTTCAAACCCTTGTTCTCCATCGCGCCCATATTGAAGTCATCGACGGCGACAAGGTTGAAAATGTCCAAATCGTATTCGCGCCCGTAAACCTCTTCGTCCCATTTCATCGAGCGGATGAGTGCGCCCATGGCGAAGGCGCAGCGGTCCTGATCGCCCTCACGAACCCAGATGTTGAGATTGACCTTGCGCCCCGACAGGGTGGTAAAAGTGTCGCTGACCGCGTGCAGATCGCCCGCCACCAGCGCGAAGAGATAGGCGGGTTTTGGCCAGGGATCGGTCCATTCGACGAAACCGGGCTTTGAGGCGCCGGGATTGCCGTTGGAGAGAAGCACCGGCATTTTGGATTCGATGCGCACCGTGAAGGGGGCCATCACATCGGGACGGTCGGGGTAATAGGTGATCTTGCGAAAGCCTTCCGCCTCGCACTGGGTGCAATATATGCCGCCGGACATGTAGAGCCCTTCCAGCGCGGTGTTGCCCTTGGGGTTGGTTTCGACCTCGGATTCCCAGACAAACGCGCCGTCGGGCAGGTCGGCGGCGGCGACGGTCAGGCCCTCGGCGTCCTTGGCGGGTTTGACGGGTTTGCCGTCGATGCTGGCGCTGATGAGTTTCAGTTTCTCGCCGTCAAGACGCAAGTCGTGACGGCCGGGGCGGTCGGGGTTGGGGGCGAAGGTGATCCGCGCGGTGATACGGGTCTTGGTCGGGTGCAGACGGAAAGCCAGTGTCACGTCGCTGAGGATGAAAGGATAGGGCGTATAGT
>JBATDH010000393.1:0-7996 GCA_049663365.1 Albidovulum sp.
GTTCATGTCCGGTGCGCCACGCCACAGCGCCGGGTAGCCCGCCGCATAAAACCGCCGCCCCGGCCCGATCAGCACCAATGAGGTCAACACGAACTGGATCATCCAGCTAGCCCAGATGCCAATGGTCCCGGCGACCCAGTGGTGCAGGGCCGGAACCGCATGGCCACCCATTTCCAGCAGGAACACCGGCGCTGCCAGCGCCGCCGCCAGCGCCACCGCGCGTTTCAGATCGCGGATTTCTCCGGCCTGTCGACCACCCTCGGCGTCTTCAGCCGACGCCGGGGTTGCCCGCCTGCCCGGATAGCCCGCCGCGACCAGCGCCTGAAGCAGTTCTGCATCCCGCATCTGGCCCTCAAGGTAATCCACCCGTGCCGTATGGCTGGCAAAATTGACCTCTGCCCCCACCACGCCCGGCACCGCCCGCAGAGCCCGCTCCACCCGCGCCACGCAGGACGCACAAGACATGTTGTCGACTGACAAAAGCACTTCGCCCCGCCGTGCGGGATAGCCCGCCTTGTCCAGCCGCGCCGCGATCTCCTCCAGCGTCGCGGGTGCGGAATATTCCAGCCGAAGCGTCTTGTTGGCCAGGTTGACCGCCGCCGTTTCCACCCCCGGCACCGCGCTTGCCGCGCGCTCTACCCGCCCGGCGCAACCGGCACAGGTCATCTTGTCGACAGCGATTGTCAAAGCGGTCATTGCGCAACCTCCGATACGGGCCCGTGGAACACCTCACCCAACTCACATAAGGGTTCCCGCTACTGGAAGGTCAAGACCCGCCCGCCGACTTTTTTCGTTGCGGTTTTCGCCCATCGTTGCAGCCAATCGGGCCTGCGCGATCAAGCATATGCGCGGTCTACAACAGACCCCGCGCCGCCAGATCGGTGCGCAACCGCTCTGGCCCGGTGAAGTGCAGCGCCTGCCACCCCGCCGCCCGCGCCCCCTCGACGTTCTTCAGACTGTCGTCGATGAACAGGCACTCCTCGGGGCACAGTCCGTTGCGCGCGGTCAACACCTGATAAATCCGCGCATCGGGCTTGATCAGCCGCTCACGCCCCGACACCACCACATCCTCGAAGACATCGGCCAGTTCGGGGTGGACCGCTTGCGCCACCGGCCATGTCTCGGCCCCCCAATTGGTCAGCCCGAACACCCGGTGCCCTGCCGATTTCAGATCGTTCAGCACCTCCCAGCTTCCTTCGATCTTGCATTGGATCGTCTCGTCAAACCGGTCGAAAATCCGTGCCACCATCGGCACATGCCCTGGCCAGTCCACCGCCATCGCCGCCAATGCCTCATGGCGGGTGCGTCCCCGGTCCTGCTCCAGATTCCAGGTGTAAAACCCGATTTCCGCCAAAAACCCGGCAATCGCCGTGTCATCGGCAAAGGCATCGCGAAACGGCGCATGTTCGTCCCAGGCAATCAGCACATTGCCGATGTCAAACACGATATGGGTCATCATGCCCGTCCCTTGATTTGCATCTTACCTGTCTTTGCGGATCGCACATTCGCTGGCAAGGGCAAATTGCCCAGAACCAGTTTGAGGCGATCCGGCAGACATGTCGCTCTGACATTGACCGAAGCTTCATGCAGGTTCAGTAATGGACAAGCCAATTTCGTTATCCGGGGGGCGCATTTTGCGATTGTTTGAGAAGCGCCTTGGGCGAAAACTGGCCAGCCCGAAAAGAAGTTTGGTGTTTCACGACATGCACGGAAGTTGCCGTATGACGGTCGCAAAGGTGTTTTCTGTCGCAAGATTTTGGGGCGCCGCGTCGGCCGCTTTCATTCTTGTCTTTGGTGGGGTTTGCTTGGCGCAGGATCAGTCTCAATGGGGAGATGTCGGATCGTTCCTTGTGCAATCCCTCGCTCCCGGTCAGCAAAACGAAGCATATACCTGGCTGCCCGACAACCCGGACTCGGCAAGGGCGCGCGAGGCGATCGGCATTATCTATCCGGCCATTGTCGGCTCGGCTGGCAGTGTCAGCATCGCTGTCGGCCATTTCACCCGGATCGAGGCAGGATTCACCCGCGACGCCATCATCACCAATCTGTTTGGCAACAACCCGCGAGATGCAAGGTTTTTTCCCGACCGTATTGAAATCACCACCGACGTGCTCGGTCCCAACGATCCGCGCTGTTGTCCAAGCGTCGCGCAACGCTGGTCAATCCCGCGCAATAGCTGGTCTGCCAAAGCGGCCCGATAGCGCGCGAGCCGCGCGCCTTCACACCACCCGTTCCACCATCAACCGCTTGATCTCGGCAATCGCTTTGGCGGGGTTCAAGCCCTTGGGGCAGGTCTTGGCGCAGTTCATGATGGTATGGCAGCGGTAAAGCTTGAACGGGTCTTCAAGATCATCCAACCGCTCCGGCGTCGCCTCATCACGGCTGTCAATGATCCAGCGATAGGCGTGCAGCAATGCGGCAGGCCCAAGATAGCGGTCGGAGTTCCACCAGTAGCTCGGGCAAGAGGTGGAACAGCACGCGCACATCACGCATTCATAAAGCCCGTCAAGCTTTTCGCGGTCGCCGATCGACTGCTTCCATTCTTTGGCGGGGGTGTTGGTCTTGGTCTCGAGCCAGGGCATGATGCTGGCGTGCTGGGCATAAAAATGCGTCAGATCGGGGATCAGATCCTTGACCACAGGCATATGCGGCAGCGGATAGATTTTCACGTCACCCTTGACCTCATCAAGCCCGTAGATGCAGGCCAGCGTGTTGATGCCGCCGATATTCATCGCGCAAGACCCGCAGATACCCTCGCGGCAGGACCGGCGGAAGGTCAGCGTCGGGTCCACCTCGTTCTTGATCTTGATCAGCGCGTCCAGAACCATCGGCCCGCATTGGTCCATATCGAGAAAATAGGTATCCACCCGCGGGTTTTCGCCATCATCCGGGTTCCAGCGATATATCTGGAACTTGCGGACATTGCGGCCTGCGGGCTTTGGCCAGGTCTTGCCAACGCGGATTTTGGAGTTCTTGGGAAGCGTGAACTGAACCATGATTTATCCCTTCCAATCGGGGAGCGTATAAAGCGGCTGGCGCGGTGGCTGGCCGGATTTCTGATAGACGCAGGCATCGTAAACCGCCGACGGATCTCTGCCCTGGATAAAGTCCGAGGTGATGGTCAGATCAAGCACGGCCCGCGCCCCACCGTTTCCGGCTCCGACCTTGACCTTGCCGCGCGGACTGGCGGCATGATAGGCGCGGCTGAAACATTCACGCTCGGCGCGTTCCACCGTCATCGGGCCGCAGGCGGCCAGAAGCAAGGCGACAGCAAAGGCGGGCCAGGCGAAACGCATCATTCGGTTTTCAGCGACGCGGCGATGGTCGAACCGTCCTGCAAGAACAAGAGCGCGCGCTTTTGCTGCTCCAGCGTCAATTTGTTCCACAGTTTTTCGTCCTCGGGCGACAGCGGGTAGTCGACCGGCAGCGGCAGCTTGCCCGGCGCGGCCTTGGGTGCTTTTTTCTTCGGCTCAGATACCGCTTTGGGGGCGTTGGGCACCAGATAGGCCCCGTGATACCCCGCTCCGCCGCTTAGTGCTGCGGCACCGCGCTTTTCCTTGGTGTATTTCACTTTGGGCTGGGCGGCATTCTGGCTCTCGGTCGTGCATCCGGCCAGCGCCGCCAAAAGCACCATGACCATCGCCGGTTTATAAAAACTTTGCATTGTCAGCTCCTTACGTCAAGCAGGGGGTTACCGCGTCTTGCGCATGGCGGCCCGAACATGGCCACCCGGTTAATTCATGACCTCTGCCACCGGCAGCGCATCCAGACAGGTCGCCGCCTCGGGCCGCGCCGCATAGGTCAGGACTTTTTCGCGATTGGCGGCGGGCACCCCACGATGGCTGTCATCAAGGCCAAGCCGGGTGGTCTCCACAATCGACATCGCCTTTTGCACACAGATCGCGGCCTCGGCGTTGTCGACGCCGGGGCGCTCAACCGCCATGACCTTGCCGATAGTCACCCGCGCCTCCTTGCGGCTGGCATCGGCGACGATGACCCCGGCGCAACCGGGAAGCGAAAGCGCCGACATCAGCGCCAATAGGAGAGTGGTTTTCATCAATATACCCTCGCCTTCGGTGCGATTTTCTTCATGTCGATGCCGCCCTCCTTTTCACCCGTCAGCGGGTCGAGATGGACGGGCCGGGTCGACAGCGTGACCTTGGTGCCCGCCACATGCGCCAGCGAATGGACGCGCCAGTTCTTGTCGTCGCGGTCGGGGTAATCTTCGTGCGCATGGGCGCCCCGGCTTTCCTTGCGCGCCTCGGCGGCGACAATGGTGGCCAGGGCGTTGGGCATCAGATTGGCCAGTTCCAGCGTTTCCATCAGGTCGGAGTTCCAGATCAGCGACCGGTCGCTGACCTTCAGGTCATCCATCTTGGCGGCGACCTTGCCCATCTTGGCCACGCCTTCGGCCAATGTCTTGTCCGTGCGGAAGACGGCGGCGTCCGCCTGCATGGTCTTTTGCATTTCCAGCCGGAGCTCGGCGGTCGGCACCGAACCGCTGGCGTTGCGGAATGTATCGAACCGGTCCAATGCCCTGTCGACGCTGGCGGTATTGACCGGCTGGTTATGTTCCTTGGGGTTGACGATCTCACCCGCCCTAATCGCCGCCGCCCGGCCAAAGACCACGAGGTCGATGAGGCTGTTCGACCCCAGCCGGTTGGCCCCGTGAACACTGGCACAGCCCGCCTCGCCCACGGCCATCAGGCCCGGCACAATGGCGTCGGGGTTGCCGGCAGTCGGGTTCAGCACCTCGCCCCAGTAATTCGTCGGGATGCCACCCATGTTGTAATGCACCGTCGGAATGACCGGGATCGGTTCGCGGGTCAGATCGACACCGGCAAAGATACGTGCGCTCTCCGAAATGCCGGGCAGGCGCAGATGCAGGGTTTCGGGCGGCAGATGGCTCAGGTTCAGGTGGATATGGTCCTTGTTCGGCCCCACACCCCGCCCTTCGCGAATTTCAAGCGTCATACAGCGCGATACCACGTCGCGACTGGCAAGATCCTTGTAGGTCGGCGCATAGCGTTCCATGAACCGCTCGCCTTCGGAATTGGTCAGATAGCCGCCTTCGCCCCGTGCGCCTTCGGTGATCAGGCACCCCGACCCATAGATACCTGTGGGGTGGAACTGCACAAATTCCATATCCTGCAAAGGCAGGCCCGCGCGCGCCACCATGCCATTGCCGTCGCCGGTGCAGGTATGGGCCGAGGTCGCCGAAAAATAGGCACGACCGTAACCGCCAGTGGCCAGCACCACCATCTTGGCGTTGAAAACATGCAAGGTGCCGTCATCCAGCTTCCAGGCCACGACACCGGTACAAGCGCCGTCCGTCATGATCAGATCGAGCGCGAAATATTCAATATAGAACTCGGCGTTATGCTTCAGGCTTTGCCCGTAAAGCGTGTGCAATATTGCATGGCCGGTCCGGTCGGCGGCGGCACAGGTGCGCTGCACCGGCGGGCCTTCGCCAAACTCGGTCGTGTGTCCGCCAAAGGGGCGCTGATAAATCGTGCCCTTTTCGGTGCGCGAAAACGGCACCCCGTAATGTTCCAGCTCATAGACCGCCTTGGGGGCCTCGCGCGCAAGGTATTCCATCGCATCGGTGTCGCCCAGCCAGTCCGACCCCTTGACGGTATCGTACATATGCCATTGCCAGTGGTCTGGCCCCATATTCGACAGGCTGGCGGCGATACCGCCCTGGGCCGCCACGGTATGGCTCCGCGTCGGGAAAACCTTGGTCACGCAGGCCGTGCGCAATCCCTGTTCGGCCATACCCAGCGTGGCGCGCAAGCCCGCCCCGCCGGCGCCCACCACAACCACGTCATATTCATGCGTCTCATAAGGATATGCGGTCATCTCAATCTTCCTTCAGAGCGCCAGTTTGACGAGAGCGAAAAGCCCGGTGGCGATGGCCGCGTAGCTCAGGCATGTCGCGGAAATGATCAGCACCTTGCGAATGAGGCCCTGGGCGTAATCCTCGATCATCATCTGCGCGCCGTTCTTGAAATGCACAAACCCCACCACGATGGTCAGGGCCGCAACGATTGCCGGGAAAGGCCGCGCGTAATAGGCCGTCACCTCCTCATAGCTGCCCCCAAGGACGCAGCCGAAAGTGAAGATGAACAGCGGCACCAGGATCGCCAGACCCACGGCGGACACCTGCATGTGCCAGTGATGTTCCGTGCCGGTCCCGGCGGAACCCAGCCCGATGGCGCGTTTGCGGTCAGTCAGATAGCGCATATCCGCCCCCTTAAAGGATTATGATGGTGAGGATGGTCAGCACGACCGACCCGAAGATCACCCCCCAACCCAACCTTTCTGCGGTGGGAATGTCGAGGCCCCGGCCCGAGTCGAAATAGAGATGTCTCAGCCCCGCCAGGAAATGATACCAGACGGCCCAGATCGAACCGAACAAGATCAGCTTGCCAAACCACGACCGCAACACCCCGTCGGCAATCGCGAAATAGTCTGGCCCCACGGCCGCCGCCAGCAACCACCACACGATCAGCACCCCCGCCACGATCAGCGCATTGCCGGTGAGCCGCGTCAAGATCGAGGTCATGGACGTCAGTTGCGGGCGGTAAATCTGTAGATGCGGCGATAGGGGGCGGTTGCCCTGATTGGCATCAGCCATGATCGGTCCCTCTTGTGATGCGGGGCAGGAAATGCCCCCGCGCGGACGGTTTCGCCCTCTCAATACCCGAATTCACGCCCATGTCACGGCATGAATGCTAATAAAACGGAAATCAGCGCCATGTTGGCGCTAAAATTTCCTTATGTGATCACGTAAATTTTTCTTGTGATCACATAACCCGTGACAGCCCGCCAATCTCCGGCTATTCCCGATACGACGCCGGAACCGGTCGATCCTGTTCCAGCAGCGACAGCGGCTTTTCGGTTTCGCGGCGCAGTTTCCGGCGCATCCTTTCGGGGTACTGGTCATAATTCTCGGCGGTAACGACAAAGGCATTGCCCCCGACGATGACATTGTCAGCGAAATAGCCCGGCAACCCGTCATCGTCACCCCGGATCACCAGCGCATTGACCGTGATCGCCAGTGAGCGCAGCAGGTCATGCATCTCAACCGGCTCCACCCCTTCGTTGGACCGCCCGTCGCCGGAAATATCGACCACCCGGCGTTTGCAAGCCGGGGCAGCGTCGAACACTTCGGCCGAAAACTTCAGCGCCTCGCCGATGGCGGTCGAATACTCGACCCAAAGGCGCGGCTGTTCGTGGATGCGGGTGGCAAGTGCCTCCAGCTCTGCCGGTGTGGTAACGGTTGTCCAGGGGATGTTCAGATCCTGGCGCGACGAGCCGGTCCACTGCACCAAAGCGACCGTGGCCTGGCCCTTGATCAGCGCCTCGGAAACCACTCCGTCGCGCAACCCCTCGGCCAGACCCTCCATCTGAACCCGATATTCCTGAGCATCGACCGAACCCGACACGTCTACCGCCAGCAACAGCGCCAGATCGCAGGCAATGGCCGGGCTGACTGCACTTATCGCAGCCGCCGCAACACCTCCGAAAAGAAGCCCGCGCAGATCGTTCATTTGCCGAGGTTAACCGGGAACCTGCCGCCGGTCCATCGGTCGCATTTCACAAAGGCAGCAGCAGGTTTGCGTACCAAGCGCCCGCCCCTATCGCCCGGAACAAGGCGCGCAAGCGCCGCCGGGCAGCGGCTGACCGCCCCGTCGGGCAGCCGCTTTGGTGACGTCAGCGCGAAGGTTGACGTAAGGCGATACCCAACCATAAAGCGGCGACCACGATCGTTGCAGCGGCAGCCCGCGGTCAGCCACTACCCTCTGGGCCGCTTTTGGGAATGACTGCCTGGCGTTGATCGGGCATACCGAACACGATATCGCCCGCACAAAATCTCACACCGGCATCAGCGCCCAATAGTCCATATCCAGCAACACCTCGGGCAGATATTTCCCATCCGCCCCCCTCAGCACAAAGGCATCCGCCCCGTGCCTGACGGCCACCAGCCGCAGCC
>JBATDH010000394.1:0-13550 GCA_049663365.1 Albidovulum sp.
CGGTACAGTATTACTACAAAGTCCCGTCCCGGCTGGAAGACCGTCTGGTGATCGCGCTCGACCCGATGCTGGCAACCGGCAATTCGTCGGCGGCAGCGATTGACCTTTTGAAGGGTTCGGGTGCGAAAAACATCCGTTTCATGTGCCTGCTGGCGGCTCCGGAAGGCATCAGGCGGATGAAGGAGGCCCATCCCGATGTGCCGATCGTGACTGCGGCTGTCGATGAAAAGTTGAATGAGCTGGGATATATCGTTCCGGGACTAGGGGATGCGGGCGACCGTATGTTTGGCACTAAATAGGCCATTTTCGCTTTACTCTGAACGCCAGTTTTGGCATCCTGCCTCAAAATAAAAAAGAGGCGGTAAATGCAGGTGTTGCGGGTGGCTTCGGTCGCGCTATGGGCCGTTATTCTGGCTTTTCAGCAAACGGCGGCGCAGCCGTTGTCGCGGATCGACGGCCCCAAGGAATTGCCGCCGGCCGGTTTTGCCGGCAAACAATATGTTGACAGCACCGGCTGCGTTTTCGTGCGTGCGGGTGCCAATGGCCAGATTAGCTGGATTCCGCGCGTGGATCGCAACCGCAAGCTTGTTTGCGGATTTGAACCCTCGGTTCGACCGATCCGGGCCGTGCAGGCCGAAAGCGGCACGCCGAAATTGCCCGGTTCGCCTGCTTCTGGGACGCAGAAATCAGCGCCGCAACAATTGCCAGTGGTTTTAACGGGTCGGGCGACGGGAACCCCAGCGTCAGAAAATGCACAACCCGCCGTCCAGATCGTTTATGCGCGCCCGTTGGCGGTGGACAAGACCTTTTGTCCGCAGCCGCCCGATATCGCGCACCGCTATTTGCTGAGCGATGGGCGTCGGGTGACGCGCTGTGGTCCGGGCGCGGGCGATCCGGTGGCCTATCTGAACGGGTTGGAGGCGACAAACCTGACTGTGGACGATGCGCAACCCGCAAAGCAGCAGGTCAAACGTGCTCTGGCCGCCGATGCAGGGGCGTATCAGGTGGTTTGGAGTAAGGGTAAGCTTGCCGTCGACAAACCTGTCTCGCAGTCCCCCGCCGCGAAGACGGCCACCAGAGCCGCCGAACCGCAGGCGACAACAACCGGCGCGGTTCGATCAGGGCCGCGCTATGTTCAGGTCGGCGTCTACGCTGAACCCGGTAATGCCGACAGGGCGGTTGCCACGTTGAAGGCGCTGGGGCTGAAGGTATCCACCGCCCAGGGCCGGAGTGGGCAAAAGCCACTTCGAATGGTGCTGGCCGGGCCATTCGAGTCCCAGAACGAATTGGCAATGGCCCTTCGATTGGCCCGCCAGTCCGGTTACGGGGATGCGTTCATCCGCCCATGACAACGCGCTACTCGCTGCAAATGCTCTGAATGGCGACCCAGTCGCTGTCGGAAATGACCGGATTGGCGGCAATGCTCTGGGATGGGTTTGCTGGCGCAGGGTTGCCCTTGGACATCTCGGATGGGTCGCGCGTGGCTGCATAGGGTTGGACCGGCACAGAAGCTTCGGCAAATCGCGCCAGAAGGGCGGCATCGGGCAGGGGCTTTCTTGCCCGCGCCAAAAGCTCTTCGCCATATCCGGTCAGCGCAGCTTCGGGCAGATCGCCGGTTGTCAAAAGCTCAAAGCTCGCGCGTAGTCCTGCAAATCTGAGGGTGTCCAACAAGGGGTCGGTCAGGTCATTGCGCAATTGCTCGGCAATGATGTGACCGGCGGCGGCGTCTGCTGTGTCCTGGTTTTCGATCAGGTCGCGACCCAGCAACACGATCGGCCCCGGCAGAAGGGCCGAGAATTTCACCCCTGCGGGCAGAACATATAGCCGGTCGCCGGGGCGCATCAGCCGGTCGCGTAATCGTTCGAGCGCGATAGACCCTTCGGGGGCCAGGCACGGGGCACCGGACAGGCGGGTCAGATCGGCCAGCGCGGCAAGGCCAATTTCCTGCCGTTTGCTGGCCGGAAGGGCGCGCGCGGTGTGGTCGATCAGCGCCTTGGGAAGCCAGAAAAACCCAAGCCCCAACACGACAGCAAGCGCCGAGCTGAGCAACACCGTGCGCAATCGCCCCGGATGCGGGCGGCGGGCCTCGATGATCGTGTGAACCTTGGCGATGGCCTTGATCAGGGTTTCGTCGTCGATCTCCAGGTCTTCGCCCGCATCGGGGCCGGGGGCGAAAAGGGCCGGGCGGATACCGGGATTGAGCCGCAAAACAGCCGGGAGCGACCAATGGGCCAACGCGCGGGCGCTCCTCGCGTCCGAAATCACCAGCGTGGCGTCGCCGAAGGACACGATGACTTCGCGTTTCTGCGCATCCGGCGTATCGCGCCAGAGGCCGGTGCATTCAAGCCGCTGATACTCTGATAGCGCCGTCATGGGCGGTTGGGCCTGCTCTTGCCTCTGATTGGCGGCAGAATAGCGGAAGGGCGAGGGCGGGACAATCTTTGTTGAGGCGGTGTGAAATCGGGGGGCGGGGGGGTGCTGACCTGTGGGTTTACGGGGGGTGGCTGTGGGCCCGTTGCCGCAAACGGCACAAGCCGGGGGTGCGTCTGCCCGTGGGATGGCGCAGAGCCGAATGAACGACGCGGTTTATGCCAACCAAGCGCCTCTCTTGCCGGAGCTTTGCACATCGTGGCCAAAGCGCCAGCCCGTCGGGACGGGCAGGCGCTCGCCCGGTGCCTTCGGCGCGCATCGGGCGAAGGTGCCGTGTTATTGTGCGTGGCGTCGAGGCCCCGCTGAAGCGAAACGGACCCTGCCCCAACACCCGTCTCAGAGCGCCTTGGCCAGCACCCGCAGTTCAAACTTCTGGATCTTCCCGGTCGAGGTCTTGGGCAACTCGCAAAAGACCACCGTTTTCGGGGTCTTGAACCCGGCCAGCCGTTCGCGGGCAAAGGCGATGAGTTCGGCCTCGTCCGCCGCCGCCCCTTCTTTCAGCTCGACAAAGGCGCAAGGCACCTCGCCCCATTTGTCATCGGGCTTGGCCACAACAGCGCAGAGCGAGACGGCGGGGTGGTGCATCAGCGCGCCTTCCACCTCGACCGATGAGACGTTTTCGCCGCCCGAGATAATGATGTCCTTGGCGCGGTCGGTGATCTTGATATAGCCGTCGGGATGTTGAAAGGCGATGTCGCCCGATCGGAAAAAGCCGCCCCTGAATGCCTCGGCGGTAGCTTTGGGGTTGCGGTAATAGCCCTTCATCACCGAATTGCCGCGCACCGCAATCTCGCCAAGGCTCATACCGTCGCGCGGCACCGGCTGGCCCTGATCGTTCTGGACGGTGATATCCTCCATCATCGGCATCAAGACACCGGTGCGGGCCTTGATCGCCGATTTTTCCGCCTGCGGCAGATCGTTCCAGTCATCACGCCAGAGGCATTCGGTGACATGGCCGTAGGTTTCGGTCAGCCCGTAGACCTGCGTGACGCGAAACCCCAAGGGTTCAATGGCCGCCAGCGTGGCCGCGGGCGGGGGCGCACCGGCGGTGAACGCCTCGACCACGTGATCAAAGGGGCGGCGGTCGGCGGGTTTGGCGTTGATGATCGCATTCAGCACGATGGGCGCGCCGCCGAAATGGGTCACGCCTTCGTCGGCGATGGCGGCATAGATCGCCTTGGCCGTCACGTCGCGGCAACAGACGGTGGTGCCGCCCACCAGCGGCATCATCCAGGTGTGGCACCAGCCGTTGCAATGGAAAAGCGGCACGATGGTCAGGTAGACCGGGTGCAGCACCATGCGCCAACTGACCACGGTGCCCATGGTCATGAGGTACGCCCCGCGGTGGTGATAGACAACGCCCTTGGGCCGCCCGGTGGTGCCGGACGTGTAGTTGAGCGCGAGGCTTTCCCATTCGTCTTGGGGCATTTGCCAGGGGGCTGTCGGGTCTCCCTGGGTCAGAAACGTTTCGTATTCCGTGTAGCGCCCACTGGGGGCAAAGCCTGCCTCGGCATCGGCGACTTCGACAAGGCGCGGGGCGGGCCCGTCCATCGCGGCAATGGCGGCTTCGGCAAGCGGCAGCAGGGCGGTATCGACCAGCGCCAGCCTGGCCTGCCCGTGGTCAAAGATATAGGCGACGGTATCGACATCGAGCCGGGTGTTGATGGTGTTGAGCACCGCGCCTGCGGCGGGAATGCCGAAATGCGCCTCGGCCTGGGCCGGGATATTGGGCAGAAGGGTGGCCACCACATCGCCGGGATTGATGCCGCAGGCGGTCAGGGCCGAGGCCAGGCGGCTGACGCGGGTGTGATATTCGGCGTAGCTGCGCCGGGTCTTGCCATAGACCATGGCGGTACGACCGGCAAAGACATCGGCGGCGCGCGCCAGATGCGACAGCGGTGTCAGGGGCACGAAATTCGCCGCGTTCCGGTCAAGCCCGGTTTCATCCGCCATCCAGCCCATTTGATCCTCCCCGATCCGCGCATGTCGCTAACAGGCGCGATTATTGCCGCCAGTCGGACTTGAAGTGAAGGGATAACCGACGTCCGGAGTGCTTATGACGACAACATCTTTTACCCCTGAGGCCAACCGGACGGTGGTCGCGGCGATGCTGATCTTCGGATATGCCATGGCAATCGGCTTTACCGACAATTTCGTGCAGGTGATCGCGCGGGATGGTGGATTATGGCAGTTTTTCGCCACACGGACGGCATTTGGCTTTGTCATTCTCGGTGTCGTGGCCATGGCATTCGGGCTGCGGGTGCGGCCACGGAACTTTTGGGCGGTTGCGGGGCGCAGCGCCCTGCACGGGGCCGCGATGACCATCTATTTCGGTTGTCTGGGGTTCTTGCCGGTGGCGCAGGTCGCGGCGGGGCTGTTCACTGCGCCGATCTTCACGCTGCTGATATCGCGCTTTGCCTTTGGCGTGCCGATGGGGCGGTTCCGGATTTTCGCGGTTATGCTGGGTTTTGGCGGCGCGCTTCTCGTGCTCGGACCGGGGCAGGAGGTGGCCATAGGCCCGCTGACAGTGCTGCCCATTGCCGCAGGGGCGCTCTATGCGCTGGGCAATATCGCCACCCGGCAGTGGTGCAAGGGGGAATCGTCGGAAACCCTGCTCATGGGGTTCTTTGCGATGCTCGGGGTTATCGGTCTGGTTGGCCTTGGCGTACTGGGCCTGTGGCGGCCCGAGGTTCCGGCGGGCGCGGTCGGTTTTCTGTTGCGTGGCGCGGTGTGGCCGTCGGGCACCTTCCTTTTCTGGACCTTGGTGCAGGCGGCGGGATCGCTTCTGGGGGTTGGCATGATGATCAGGGCCTATCAGGAGGCCGAGGCGAGCCGCGTGGCGATTTTCGAATATGTGATCCTGCCCGCCAGTGCCTTCTGGGCCTATTTCCTTTGGGGTGACGTGCTGGGCGGGACGGCCATCGCGGGCATCGCGATGATCTTTGCCGCAGGGCTTATCATCGCGCTGCGGGGTCGCTAGTCTTGCGTCCATGATCCTGTCGCGCGGTCGCCGCTACATCTTCATCCATATCCCCAAGACCGGGGGCACGGCGCTGGCGCTGGCGCTTGAGGCGCGGGCGATGAAGGATGACATCCTGATCGGCGATACGCCCAAGGCGCGGCGGCGCAAGGGGCGGTTGAAAGGGACCGATGCGGCGGGGCGGCTTTGGAAACATTCGACACTGGCCGATATTGCGGGGCTGGCGAATGACGCCGAAATTGCCGGTTTTTTCACTGTCACACTGGTGCGCAATCCCTGGGACCGGATGGTCAGCTATTATCACTGGCTGCGGGGGCAGGGTTTCGATCACCCGGCGGTGGCACTGGCCAAGGGCCTGGATTTCAGTGCTTTCCTCAATGCCGATGAAACCCGCGCCACCATCGCCGCGCATCCCTATGGGCGCTATGTGACGACGCGGGAGGGGAAGGAACGCTGCGATCTGTTCATCCGGCTGGAACATTTTGCCGAAGATGTGCAACCGTTCGAGGCGCATCTGGGTTTCGCGCTGGCCCCGTTGGCGGTGGCCAATCCATCGGATCGGATTCGCGACTGGCGCGGCTATTACAGCGATGCCGATGCCGATCTTGTGGGGCAAATCTGCGGCCCCGACATTACCCGGTTTGGCTATGGGTTCTGTCCGCCGGGCGGGATCGCGGGAAACCCGCCTGCCGTCTGAAACACCCCAATTCGGCAAGGGATTTGAGCGAGATCAGGACGGTCAGGTTCCGCGCCTGCTATACTGGTTTGGCACTGGAGAAAGGTTCAAGGATGTTTACAATCACCAAACCAGCCGCCAATCGTCTGGATATTGCGCTTAGCGGCAGCATCGACGCGGAAACCATGCGCAAGGCGCTCGATGATCTGATCGACAAGTCAGAGGACGTCACCCATGGCCGGATGCTTTATACCATCACCGATTTTGCCTTTCCGACGATGGGGGCCATCGGCGTGGAGTTCACCCGGTTAAGTAAGCTTTTCGGGCTGCTTGGCAAGTTCGACAAATGCGCTGTGCTGAGCGACGCGGGCTGGCTGCGAAAGGCCGCAGAGGTGGAAGGCGCGCTGTTTCCGGGCATCGAGATCAAGGGCTTTGAGCTTGGTGAAAATGACGCCGCCGAAGCTTGGTTGGCGACGGGGATCGCCTAAATCGGTTTGTCGTCAAACTGAATGCAATTGACGTGAGCCAAGACAGGCAAAACCCAAATCACGGCTGAAAACGCCGCCTCACGGGCTGAGTTTGGTGACATCGACAAGGGTCGAATGCGCGCTGCACCCCTGACCCAATCGCGATGTGCCGACATCGCGCGTGAGCACATTGGGGTTGCCGTGCGGATCAATGTTGTCGCCCGGATTGCCGAACCATGCACCGGTCGGAAGGGCGACAACGCCTGGCAGAATGTTCTCGGACACCAAAGCGCGGGCCTTGCAGGCGCCACGTGCGTTAAACACCCGCACCAGATCGCCCGAACCGATGCCCCGTTTTGCCGCGTCCGAAGGATGGATGATCACCGTTTCCGGGCGGGCACCTTCGACATCGGCAAGTGCGCTTTCGAGTTGACTGTGCAACTTGTCGCCCGGTTGGGGCGAGACAAGATGCAGGGGCGTGGCCGCATCCGCATTTCCCAACCACTCGCGCGGCGGCATCCAGACCGGGTGCCCCGGACAATCGTCATAGGCAAAGCTGTCGATGGTTTCGGAAAATATCTCGATCTTGCCCGAGGGAGTTTTCAACGGTGCGGAAACGGGGTCGTCGCGAAAGGCTGAAAAATGTGCTTTATCGGCAGTTTCCGTGCCGATCGGAAGGCGAATCCAGTTCTGCCTTTTCAAGGATTCATAGTCCGGAATGACGATGCCTGCATCCGAAGCAATGGCGCGGAAATCGTCATACATCGCAATTAGCCAGTCATCGGTGCTGCGCCCGTTGGTAAAGTCATGCCCGAGCGACAGGCGATTCGCCAGATCGGCGAAAATTGCATAGTCATCGCGGGCTTCGCCCACCGGCGGGATAAGCTGCGGCATGTGAAACAGGTAATCGTCCAGTGGCGACCGGCCGATATCTTCGCGCTCGTAAGGGGTAGTGGCCGGCAGGACGATATCGGCGCGCTTTGCCGTCGCGGTCCACCAGGGTTCATGAACGATGATGGTTTCGGGGCCTTGCCAGGCATCATGCAGGGCGTTCAGATCCTGATGATGATGGAACGGGTTGCCACCCGCCCAATAGACCAGCCGGATATCCGGGTAGGGTTCGCGCCGGCCATTGAAATCATAAGGTTGCCCCGGTTGGCGCAGCATATCGCCGATCCGCGCCACCGGGATCACCCTGCGCACCGGGTTTTCGCCTTGCGGAAACGTCATCCCGCCCAGCCCGCGCAGCGACTTTCCGATCCCGCCAATGGCGCCGTAGCCATAGCCAACGCCGCCGCCCGGCAGTCCGATCTGACCCAGCATCGCCGCCAGCACCGCAGACATCCAGTAGGGTTGTTCGCCATGCTCTGCCCGCTGAAGCGACCAGGCGACGGTGATCATGGTGCGTGTCGTCGCCATGCGCCGGGCCAGCCCGCGAATGGTGTCGGGATCGACCCCGCAAAGCGGGGCCGCCCATTCCGGTGACTTGGGTTGGCCGTCGGTCTGACCCAGAAGGTAGGGGCGGAACCGGTCGAACCCGACAGTGAAGCGCGAAAGGAAATCATTGTCCGTCAGGTCTTCGGACTCGACCACATGGGCCAGGGCCAGCATCAGCGCGATATCGGAACCGGGACGCAGACCAATCCATTCGCACCCCTGCGGGGCGTCCACCCGCTGCGGGCCGATGTTGATGCAGCGCATGCCCTTGATGGCAAAGCGGTCAAACCATCCGGCAGTTTCATGTTCGCTGATGCCGCCCATGCTGACCTGAGAGTTCTTGGGATTTATCCCGCCGAACATGACCAGCGTGTCGGTATGGGCGTCGATTGATTGCCAACTGCTTTGCTGTTCGTAAATCAGTTTCAGGAACGGTTCGCCGAAGACATGCGGCATGATCGCCTGGGCGCAGCCCGTCGAATAGCTGCCGAAGGCTGCGACATAGCCGCCAATGCAGTTCAAAAACCTGTGTAGCTGACTTTGGGCATGATGAAATCTACCGGCGGATGCCCAGCCATAAGACCCGCCGAAGATGGTTTCATTGCCATGCGTCTTTCGTACCCTGTCGAGTTCGGCCGCCGTGATATCCAGGGCCTCGTCCCAGGGCAATTCGACGAAATCCCCGGCCCCACGTCCGGTCCGTTCCCGGCTGTCAAGCCATGCGCGGCGGATTGACGGGCGAGCGATACGGGTCTTGTGGTGGACGGCTGCAGGCAGGATGTCGGGTATGCTTGTCGGGTGCGGGTCGGACGAAAACGGTCGGGTGGCGACGATACGATCGCCCTCGACATCAACCTCGAACGCGCCCCAATGGCTGGATGTCACCCAGGTTTTCCGTTCCGGTTTGACTGGCATCATCTGGTTCTCTGTCGTGACCCGGGGCAACATGGGCCGAAATTCAAAACATGAATCGCTTGTCCCTGCCCCTGCAATATCCCTGACAAATAAGTTTGACGATCACAAGGAAATTGGGCGGGATTTCGGCCCCCGCCCTTTTGTTTGTGCGACCTCGCCTTTCTCAGGCGGCTTTGGCTTCGGCCCCGAAGCGGGTGTAAAAGCTCTCGCCCTTCGCGGCCATGTCGCGCAGAAGGGCTGGTGCTGCAAACCGGTCGCCGTGATCCGCCACCAGCCTATCGCACAGGTCGACTGCGCGCGCGGCCCCCAGCATGTCGAGCCAGGAAAACGGCCCGCCGGACCAGGGTGCAAAGCCCCAGCCCAGGATCGCGCCGACATCGCCTTCGCGGATATCCATGAGAACACCGTCATCGAGCGCCCGCACCGCTTCCAGCACCTGCGCAAAAAGCAGACGGTGCTGAACCTCGCTCAGATCGGGCTGGGTGTCCGCGACCGGATACGCGGCGGCCAGGCCTTCCCACAGACCGCTGCGTTTGCCCGCCGCGTCATAGGCGTAAAAACCGGCATTGGACTTGCGCCCCAACCGGCCTTGATCGGTCATGGCGAACAGCACCTTGTCAACCGCGCCGTCAGGATAGGCGTCGCCCATCGCCGCCCGCGTCGCCTTGGCGATTTTCACCCCAAGGTCGATCGAGGTTTCATCGACCAGTTGCAGCGGGCCAAGCGGCATTCCCACAAGTTTGGCCGCGTTTTCCACCAGCGCCGGTTCCACCCCTTCGGCGACCATGCGGATGCCTTCGTTGATGTAAGGGATGATGCAGCGATTGGCATAAAAGAACCGCGCGTCATTGACGACAATCGGGGTCTTTTTGATCTGGCGCACGAAATCGAGCGATTTGGCCACGGCGATGTCACCGGTTTCCTTGCCCTTGATGATCTCGACCAGCATCATCTTGTCGACGGGGCTGAAGAAATGGATGCCGATGAAGTTGGCCGGGCGTTTGGATGCCTTGGCCAGATCGCTGATCGGCAGGGTGGAGGTGTTGGTGGCAAAAACCGCGTCCTTGCCCAGCACTGTCTCGGCCTTGGTGGTCACTTCGGCCTTGACGCCCATGTCCTCGAACACCGCCTCAACCACCAGATCGCAGCCCTTGAGCTGGGCGTAATCGGTGGTGGCGGTAATCCGGCCCAGTACCTCGGCCGTCTTTTCCGCGGTCACCTTGCCGCGCTTCATGCCCTTGTCGAGAATGTCTTCGGCATGGGATTTGCCCTTGTCTGCCGCTTCCTGTTTGGCGTCGATCAACACGACGTCGATCCCGGCATTGGCCGCGACATAGGCAATTCCGGCGCCCATCATGCCTGCGCCAAGGACGCCGAGCTTTTTCACCGTCTGATCGGCCACGTCGGGGCGGTTGGCACCTTTTTCAAGGGCGGATTTGTTGATGAAAAGACTGCGGATCATCGCCGAGGACGAGGGATTCATCAGCACATTGGTAAACCAGCGCGCCTCGATTTTCAGCGCCGTGTCGAAGGGCACCAAAGCCCCTTCATAGACGGCCGACAAGAGCGCCTTGGCCGCCGGATAGACGCCCATGGTCTTGCCATGCACCATGGCACTGGCCCCCACATAGGTCATGAAACCCGCCGGGTGATAGGGTGCGCCACCGGGCATTTTATAGCCCTTGGCGTCCCAGGGTTTGACCAGATCGGCCTCGGTCGCCGCCAGCACCCATTCCCTGGCCCGCGTGAGCAGGTCTTCAGGGGCGACCACTTCGTCGATAATCCCCGCCGCCTTGGCCTTTTTCGGGTCAGAGAGCTTGCCTTCCAGCAGGAAGGGCGCCGCCGCCATCGCGCCGAGCTTGCGCACCAGCCGCGTGGTGCCACCTGCGCCGGGAAAGATGCCGACAAGAATTTCGGGCAGGCCGATCTTGGCCCTGGGGTTGTCGGCGGCGATGATCCGGTGGCACGAAAGCGGGATTTCAAGGCCGATCCCCAGCGCAGTACCGGGCAGGGCGGCGACAATGGGTTTGGCCCCCTTCCTGGTCTTGAAATCCATCCCCGCAAGTTCGATTTTCCGCTCCAGCGCATGAAATTCCATGATCCCGTCGAAAAGCCCGCGCGCCGGATCGTCGCCCGCGCTTTCCTTCATCTTGGCGATGATGTTGAGGTCCATGCCGCCGGCGAAATCGGCTTTGCCCGAGGTCAGGATCACGCCTTTCACCGCCCTGTCGGCCAGCGCCTTGTCGATGAAGCTTTCCAGCAGATCGCGACCGTCGAGGTTGAGCACGTTCATGGATTTGCCGGGGCAATCCCAGGTGATGGTGGCGATGCCACCGGCGTCAACAGCATAGGTAAAATCAGTCATTTTCTCTCTCCCTGATAGGGGGTGCCGTCCTTGTAGGTAAAGCTGGCCTTGCCATCCTTGATATCGACTTCGAGATCGACGTCGCAATAGGTGCCGTGCTCGGGGTTCATGCGGGAACCGATGACCAGAAAACGGGCCTCGGCAGCCGTCTTGTTGATGAAATGATGTCCATTCGGATCGCCCGCCGGAAAGGCGGCGCAATCGCCGGGGTGCAGGGTCGTTTCACCTTCGTCCTGAACGAGCGTGCATTCGCCCTGCAAGACCATGACAAATTCATCCTCTCGGTGATGCCAGTGGCGCAGGCTGGAAAGGGCACCGGGTTGCAGGATCACCTCATTGGCTCCGAACTGCGTCAGCCCGCCCGCCTCGCCAAGGCGGAGCGATGACCGCCCCGCCATCTGGCCGACATAGGGTTCGGGATAGATCGAGCCGGTCTTGACCGGGCATTTGGATTTGTCGATGACAGGCATGGTCAGGTTCCTTGCGGCAAGCCCCCCACCCCCATCCCCTCCCCACCAAGGGGAGGGGAGGCGAGACGGTCGGGGTCAGTGCTTTCCTCGCCCTTTGTCGCGAGAAAGAGGGTGAGTTTGTCGAATGCGTTGCAGAGAGCCTGCATCACACCCTCTCGATGATCGTGGCAGCGCCCATGCCGGAGGCAATGCAAAGCGTGGCAAGGCCCGTGCCCTTGCCGGAACGTTCCATCTCATCCAGAAGTGTTCCGATGATGATCGCGCCGGTCGCCCCCAGCGGATGGCCCATCGCAATTGCGCCGCCGTTGACGTTGACCTTGGAGTGATCGACGTTGAAGGCCTGCATGAAACGCAGTACGACGCTGGCGAAGGCCTCGTTGACCTCGAAAAGGTCGATGTCGGAAATCGCCATACCGCTGTCTTTCAGGATCTTTTCCGTCACCGGCACGGGACCGGTCAGCATGATCGTAGGATCGGTGCCGATCTTGGCCGTGGCGCGGATGCGGGCGCGGGGTTTTAGGCCGTGGGCCTGCCCGAATTCCTTGTTTCCGATCAGCACGGCGGCGGCACCATCGACGATGCCAGAGGAATTGCCGGCATGGTGGATGTGGTTGATCCGTTCCAGATGCGGGTATTTCATCAGCGCGATCTTGTCGAAACCGGGCATCACCTCGCCCATCGCCTGAAAAGCCGGGTTGAGCGCGCCAAGCGTCTGCATATCCGTGCCCGGACGCATGTATTCGTCGTGGTCGAGGATCGGCAGACCGTTCTGGTCGCGGATCGTCACGACGGATTTGGCGAAACGCTTTTCTTCCCAGGCCTTTGCGGCGCGTTTTTGCGATTCGACTGCCAGCGCGTCGGCGTCATTGCGCGAAAACCTGTATTCGGTGGCAATGATATCCGCCGAGATGCCCTGCGGAACGAAATAGGTCTTCATCGCCAGCGACGGGTCAACCGCAATCGCCGCCCCGTCCGAGCCCATGGCGACGCGGCCCATCATCTCGACCCCGCCCGCGATATAGGCCTGTCCGGCACCGCCCTTGACCTGATTGGCGGCAAGATTGACCGCCTCCATGCCGGAGGCGCAGAAGCGGTTGATGGCAAGGCCGGGGATGCTTTCGTCGAGATCGGACAAGAGCACGGCGGATCGGGCGAGACAGCCGCCCTGTTCGGCGACCTGGGTCACATTGCCCCAGATCACATCTTCAACTGCGTGACCGTTGAGGTTGTTGCGGTCCTTGACGGCATTCAGAATGCGGGCAGAAAGCGCTACCGAGGTCACTTCATGCAGGGAACCATCGGCACGACCCTTGCCGCGCGGGCTGCGCAGCGCGTCAAAGATATAGGCTTCGGTCATCCTACTGGCCTCCTCCCTCTGTGGTCTGCACGCAGGTCGCCTTGACGGTTATCGCGCGGGTCTTGAGGTCTTCCTCGACCCGTTGGCGCGCCGTCTGGCAGAGCGCCTCATTGGCGAATTGCAACTCGAACGTCTTGACCTCATGCGGCACGTTTTCAGATGTGACGGTATAGGCCAGCAGTATCATTACCCAGTTCATGGGACGCTCCTTGGTTTCAGGCCCGGTCCGATGGGTTGCCGGGCATCAGGTCATAGGGATGTTTCCAGCCGGGCAGGGTGGCGATCCGGTCCAGCCAGCGGTCGATATTGGGCCAATCCTTGCGGTCAAATCCGAAAGGCTCGGGGTAGTAAAGATAGCCGCAACAGGCGGTATCGGCGATGGTGATCTGGTCGCCGACCACCCAGGCGCGGCCGGTCAGATGGGTATCAAGCACGGTGTAGGCCGCCTTGAGG
>JBATDH010000395.1:0-2562 GCA_049663365.1 Albidovulum sp.
GACGGGGTCGGGTGCCGAAGACCGCGAGGTCCTTGATTTGATCGCGGCGGCGCGGCAGGAGAAGGGCATTGCGGCGCGGCCGGTTTCGGGACGCGAGATTCGCCACCGGGCCCTGGCGGCGATGGCCAATGAAGGGGCGCGATTGCTGGGCGAGGGCATCGCCCATTGCCCGTCGGATGTCGATCTGGTGATGATGGCGGGTTTCGGGTTTCCGCGCTGGCGCGGTGGCCCGATGCAGACCGCCGATCAGGCGGGGTTATTGCAGGTCCGCAATGATTTGCGCGACTTTGCCCGCGAAGATGCCGGGCTGTGGCAGTCTGCCGAGCTTTGGGACGATCTGATCAAGAACGGCCGCAAATTCGCCGATCTGAACGGCAGTTGATTTCCGTTCCGTCAAAATACTGCCGCCCGGGAAAATGATGTTTTTTTGCCCGTCCGGGCGGATCAGACCAGAAAAACCCCGACAATCACCATCATCAACCCCAGTGCCGACAAGAACAGCGCCCCGAGATTGAGCGCCACGGCCCGTTGCAGGCGCGCCCGCAATTCAGCGTCGGGCAAACCGGCGCGCCGGGCCCTGGCCACGCCGATGATGCACCAGATCAGCCCGGCAAGCCCTGCCATCGTCACCGCCGTCCCGATCCAGATGAGCCATTCCATTGCCGTTCCTCTTTAGCTTTGCCCTGCGGCCTAACCCGAAACGCGGCCAAGGGGCAAGACCGGGACTTGAAGCGGTTGGCCCGACCGTCTAGTCAATGCGCCGACCCTTGAACCGGAGAAGTGACCATGAACGATGTTGTGTCTGATGCCAGCTATAGCGTGACCGCCGATGAATTGCGGCAGTTTATCGAGCGGTATGAGCACCTTGAGGCGGAAAAGAAGGATATTGCCGACCAGCAAAAAGAGGTGATGGCCGAGGCCAAGGGGCGCGGCTATGACACCAAGGTTATCCGCAAGGTCATCGCCATGCGCAAGCGCGACAAGGACGATCTGGCCGAAGAAGAAGCGGTGCTGGAAATGTACAAGGCCGCTCTTGGCATGGCCTGAGCGGTTTTGCCCCCGAAAACAGGCCTATACCGGGGCGATGAAATCAACGCCGGTCATGGCTTCGATTTCGGCCACATCGGCCTCGTATCCGGCGGTGACGGCGGCGACGAGGTCATCGGTCCAGCCCGGCAGGGGGATTTCCATCTCGATCTCGTCCTTGAGGGCGAATTTGTCGAGGAAAGCCGCGACATTGCGCCGCCGCTGACTGATCGAGCGGGGCGGATGGCTTTCCATGAAGGCCCTGAGCCGGGCCAGGCCGGTTTCTGACATGATGGTCGCCAGAAGATCATAATCGCCCTCCATCGGGTCTTCGGGGCCAAGACCGGCAAGATTGCGCAGCAATTCGGGCCAGATCAGCGGCGTATCTTCGTTGCACCAGACCGTCAGATCGACGCCGGGCAGGGTGGTCAGAATGCGCCGGATGACCGGCGCCCAACGCAGATCCATCGGGCTGGCCTTGCCCAGCACGCTTTCATAGGTCGCATCGGGAATGCGCGCGATCAGCGCCGGGATCAACGTCGCCGGGTTGCGCAGTGCCAGATGAAACTCGTTCTCGGCTGCGGGAAAGAGGTTGGAAAAGGCCAGCACGCGCTGTGCTGCGTCCCGATAGAGGCCATGTTCGTAAATTGCGCCACGGGGAAACCCGATCAGGAAGTCATGGCTGAAGATCAGACGTTCGGCTTCGTCCTCTTCCATCACCGCATCGAGAATGACCTTTTGGGTTTCCGCATTTGCAGGCCCGTTCGTCAGGGATTGGGCCACTTTGGGAAGAATCTGCCGGTAAAGGCGCGGGGCGGGCACGATGATACCGCGCGGCGCCAGATTGCCCCGGTCCTTCAGCAGGCTGCGCACCAGCCGGTCTTCATCGGTGCAATGGGCCCCGAGATGGTAGACGATCTGCATGGTTTGCTCTGTTCCCGACGTTTGAGTGCCATGTGGTCAGGGTGAACCTATACGGCCTTTCTGGACAGGAAAACCGCTTTCCTGTAACCGCAGGCGATGATGGGCGAACAAGACGCATCTTCTGTTGGTTTTGCGCCGCTTTGGCGGCGGATTTCCGGGTTGGGTGGCCTGTGGTCCTGGGGGGCGGTGGGCATTGCGGCGCTGATTGTCATTCCTATCCTGTCGGTTCTGGTGCTGGCTTTGTCGCCGACCGAAAATATCTGGCCGCATCTGCTGGCCACGACCTTGCCGCGTTATCTGGCCAATACCGCGATCTTGACCGTCGGCACGGCATTTCTGGCGGCGGCGATGGGGGCGGGGGCGGCCTGGCTGATCACCATGTACCGTTTTCCGGGGGCGTGGTTGCTGGAATGGCTGTTGCTGTTGCCGCTGGCCATTCCCGCCTATGTCGGGGCCTATGCGCTGGTCGATTTTCTGGATTATTCCGGCCCGGTGCAGGGGGCGCTGCGCGAGGTGATGGGCTGGTCCTCGGCGCGCGATTACTGGTTTCCGCAGGTGCGGTCGCGGACAGCGGCGATTTTCGTGCTGGCAGCAGCACTTTATCCCTATGTC
>JBATDH010000396.1:0-16681 GCA_049663365.1 Albidovulum sp.
ATCCCGACCTGGCTGCCGAAGTCACCTTGCAGCCGATCCGCCGCTACGGTTTCGATGCCGCGATCCTGTTTGCGGATATTTTGCTGGTGCCGCAGGCGCTTGGTTGCGATCTCTGGTTCGAACCGGGCGAGGGGCCGCGATTGTCCACAATTACCGGTTCTTCGGGTTTGCGCGGCCTCAAAACCCGCGACGATATCCATGACACCCTGGACCCGGTTTATGAAACCGTCCGACGTGTCAAGGACTTGCTTCCGCCCGAGACCGCCCTGATCGGTTTTGCCGGTGCGCCCTGGACCGTGGCCACCTATATGATCGCCGGGCGCGGCACCCCCGATCAGGCCCCCGCCCATGCGCTGAAAGCCACTGACAGGTCGACATTCACCGCCCTAATTGACCTTCTGACCGATGCCACCATCGACTATCTGTCGATGCAGATTGACGCCGGTGCCGAGGTGGTCAAGCTTTTCGACAGTTGGGCGGGGTCGCTGGCGGGCCCTGATTTCGACGATTTCGCCCTCGCCCCGGCGCGCAAGATCATTTCCGCACTCAAAGTCCGCCATCCCCATACCCCGATCATCGCCTTCCCGCGTGAGGCCAGGGATCGTTACATCGGTTTTGCCAAAGAAACCGGGGCCGACTGCGTGGCGCTCGACAACTCGGTCTCGGCAACATGGGCGGCCGATAACGTCCAGACCGATGGCTGTGTCCAGGGCAATCTTGCCCCCGGCCATATGGTGACGGGCGGTGCCGCGCTGGACGAAGAGGTCCGCCGTATCGTTACTGTTTTTGCCAAAGGCCCGCATATTTTCAACCTCGGCCATGGGATCACGCCCGACGCGGACCCCGACAATGTCGCCCGGATGATCGAGGTGATACGGGGTTAGACGAACCCATGTCGGAATAATCCGTGCTGAATGTCGGTTCCGGCCCAGCCTCGTCAGGGCGCAGTGTCGTAGATCAAGGGCAATTACCAGAGCCCGCACCGGACAAGGGAGAACACCATGGCCTCGAATGACCCGCTCTTGCAGCCCTACCAGCTCAAGCATCTGACGCTGAAGAACCGGATCATGACCACGTCCCATGAACCGGCCTACCCCGAGGCAGGAATGCCCAAGGACCGCTACCGCGCCTATCACGTCGAACGGGCCAAGGCGGGCGTCGCCATGACCATGACGGCGGGATCGGCTGCGGTGTCGAAAGACAGCCCGCCGGTGTTCAACAACATCCTCGCCTACAAGGATGAAGTGGTCGGCTGGATGAAGAAACTGGCCGACGAATGCCATGACCACGGTTGCGCCGTGATGATCCAGCTGACCCATCTAGGTCGGCGCACCCATTGGAACAAGGGCGACTGGCTGCCCGCCGTAACGCCCAGCCATCACCGTGAACCGGCCCACCGGGCCTTTCCGAAAAAGATCGAGGATTGGGACATCGCCCGCATCATCACCGATTTCGCCGATGCTGCCGAACGCATGAAAGCGGCCGGCCTCGACGGGATCGAGATCATGACTCATGGCCACCTGCTCGACCAGTTCATATCGCCTTTGACCAATACGCTTGACGGGCCCTATGGCAAGGACAGCCTTCAGACCCGGATGCGGTTCACGCTCGATATCATCGACGCGGTGCGGCGGCGGGTGGGCAACGACTTCATCATCGGCACGCGGTTTGCGCCCGACGAGGCAGAGACAGGCGGCATCACCGAAGCAATGGGGCTCGAGATGGCGCATATGTTCAAGGCCACCGGGCAGATCGACTTTCTCAACATCAACCGGGGGCGCATCCATACCGATCCGGCGATGACCGATATGATTCCGATCCAGGGCATGCGTTCGGCCCCCCATCTCGACCTGGCCGGGCGTGTCAGGGCCGAGGTCGGCCTGCCAACCTTCCATGCCGCCCGGATCCCCGATGTGGCGACCGCACGGCACGCGGTGGCGACCGGGCAGCTCGACATGGTCGGGATGACACGGGCCCATATGGCCGATCCGCATATCGTCAGGAAAATTGTCGAGGGGCGCGAGGACGATATTCGCCCTTGTGTCGGTGCCACCTATTGCCTTGACCGTATCTATCAGGCGGGCGAAGCACTTTGTGTGCATAACGCGGCTACGGGGCGCGAACTGACCATGCCGCATGATATTCCTGCGGCCAAAACCAGGAAAAAGGTGGTGATTGTCGGTGCAGGGCCAGCCGGGCTGGAAGCTGCCCGAGTCGCCGCCGAACGCGGGCATTCCGTGACCGTTTTCGAAGCATCCGCACAACCCGGCGGGCAGGTCCGCCTGACCGCACAAAATCCGCGCCGCAAAGAGATGATCGGCATTATCGACTGGCGCATGGCCCAATGCGCTGCCCGCAATGTGGAGTTTCGTTTCGATACCTGGGCCGAGGCGAATGACGTTACCGACCTTTCCCCCGATGTGGTCATCATCGCCACCGGAGGTTTGCCCCATACCGACGTGCTGGAGGCGGGCAATGACCTTGTTGTATCAGGCTGGGATCTGATTTCGGGCGATGTGAAACCGGGGACCAATGTGCTGGTCTACGATGACGCGGGCGACCACACGGGCCTTCAGGCCGCCGAGATCGCCGCCAAAGCCGGTGCCAAGGTCGAAATCATGACCCCTGACCGCAGCTTTGCCCCCGATGTGATGGCAATGAACCTCGTCCCCTATATGCGGTCAATGCAGGACAAGGATGTGACCTTTACCGTCACTTACCGGCTGACTTCGGTGGCACGCGACGGCAATCAGCTAAAGGCGGTGATCGGATCGGATTACATGCCGCTTGCCAAGGAACGTCACTACGATCAGGTGGTGATCAACCACGGCACCCTGCCGCTGGACGAGCTTTATTTTGATCTCAAACCGCTCTCGTCGAACCTGGGCGAGGTCGATTACGACGCCTTCATCGAGGGGCGGGCCCAGAAAGTGAATGGTGGACCCAAGGGCGGGTTTCAGCTTTTCCGCATCGGCGATGCCGTTGCCGCCCGCAACACCCATGCGGCGATCTATGATGCGCTGCGGCTGATGAAAGACATCTGAGGCCATTCTCATTACGCCCCAAAGGTGGCGGGGTGCATCGACGCAGCAATGCAGCCCCGCCCCCGTGCGGGGGCCTTATCTTCCACGGCCCAAGATCCCCAACGCCGGGGCATTTGACGCTCTTCCCCTTTCCTGCCGGATTGCTATTGTCCGCGTGGTCAAAGCTGTGCCACGCTGTGCCAGCAAAAAGAATCTGAATGAGTCCACCAAGGGGGCACAATGCGCTATGTAGCCGCGAAAACCGCTGATGAGGCCGCAGGGCTTTTGGCCAATGAACCGGGGCTGGCCCGGATTCTGGCCGGGGGCACCGATCTGCTGGTTCAGCTAAAATCTGGCATGGTCGAACCCGATCTTGTCATCGACATCAAGAAAATCCCCGGCATCCGCGATGTGACGCCGGAAAATGGCGGCTTTCGCATCGGTGCCGCCGTGTCGGGGGCCGAGTTGGGCGAACACAAGGGCGTTATCGCCCTCTGGCCCGGCGTGGTCGAAGGCTTTGAGCTGATCGGCTCGACCCAGGTGCAGGGCCGTGCCACGATGACCGGCAATCTGTGCAACGGCTCGCCCGCGGGTGACGCGGTTCCGGGGCTGGTTGCCGCCAGTGCAACGGTGCGCATCACCGGCCCCAAAGGCAACCGCGATTGCCCCGTGCTCGACATCCCCGCCGGCCCCGGCAAGACCACGCTGGCCAAAGGCGAGATCATCACCTCGATCTTCCTGCCCGCGCGGCCCGATAAAGCGTCGGATGCCTATCTGCGCTTCATCCCGCGCACGGAAATGGACATCGCCGTGGCTTCGGCTGGCGTCAGCCTTGAACTCGCCAAGGACGGCACCATCAGCGCCGCCCGTGTGGCACTGGGTGCGGTTGCCCCGAAGGTGCTGCTGGTGGCCGATGCCGCCGCCGCCATTGTCGGATCGAAACTGGAAGATGTGGCACTGGCCGCCCTGGCCAAGGCCTGCGAAGCAGCCTGCAAGCCCATCGACGACAAACGCGGCACCGTCGAATTCCGCACCAAGACGGCAGGCGTTCTGGCCCGTCGCGCCGCCCTGATTGCCTATTCCCGCGCCGGAGGTTCCCAATGAAATCCATCCATGTCACCACCACCGTCAACGGCGATCCGGCCGAATTCATCTGCACACCCGATGAAACCCTGCTCGACGCGCTGCGCAACCGGCTGGGCCTGACCGGTGCCAAGGAAGGCTGCGGCACCGGCGATTGCGGAGCCTGTTCGGTCACGCTCAACGGGCGGCTCGTCTGTTCGTGTCTGGTGCTGGGTGCCGAGGCCGAAGGGGCAGAGATCACCACCATCGAAGGGATGGCCAGCGGCGAGGCCCTGCACCCGCTGCAACAGCATTTCATCGACGGCGCGGCGCTGCAATGCGGCGTCTGCACGCCGGGGATACTGGTCGCGGCCAAGGCGCTTCTGGAACAGAACCCTGACCCCAGCGACAGCGAAATCCGTTACTGGCTCGCGGGCAACCTTTGCCGCTGCACTGGTTATGACAAGATCATCAGCGCGGTCAAATCCGCCGCAGCCGAGATGAGGAGCAACTGATGCCACTCGATACCCCAAAACGGACCTTCAAGGTCGTCGGCACAAGGCCCCCCCGCCCCGACGGACTCGACAAGGTCACAGGCCGCGCCATGTACGGTGCCGACATCACCGCCCCCGGCATGTTGACCGGACGCATCCTGCGCAGCCCACATGCCCATGCGCGGATCAAATCCATCGACACTTCGGCAGCCGAGGCGCTGGCCGGTGTCCGTGCCGTCATTACCGCTGACGATTTTTCGGTGCTCGACGACGAATTCATCGGTGACATTCAGGATAACTGCATGGCGCGCGGCAAGGTGCTTTATGATGGCCATGCTGTCGCCGCCGTCGCCGCCACCGATGCCGCCACGGCCAAAAAGGCACTGAAGCTGATCAAGGTGGATTATGAGGTTCTGCCCCATGTCACCGATGTCGATGCCGCGATGAAGTCTGGCGCGCCGGTCGTGCAAAAGGGCCGCACATTGGAAAACGTGCCCGCAGGCATGTCCGAAAACGTCACCAGCCACTGCGAATTCGGTCATGGCGATCTGGCCAAGGGTTTTGCCCACGCCGACAAGATCATTGAACGCAGCTTCAAGACTGCCGCCACCCATCAGGGCTATATCGAACCCCATGCCTGCCTTGCGTCATTTACCGGTGACGGCAAGGCCGACCTATGGTGCTGCACGCAGGGGCAGTTCTTCGTGCGCACGCTTTGCGCCGAAATCATGGGGATGGAGGCCAGCCAGTTGCGCGTCACCGCCTCGGAAATCGGCGGCGGATTCGGTGGCAAGACCACGGTCTTCATCGAACCCGTGGCACTGGCGCTGTCGCGCAAGTCGGGCCGCCCGGTCAAGATCGTCATGACCCGCGACGAGGTGTTCAAGGCCACCGGCCCGACGGTTTCGTCGTCAATGGACATCAAGATCGGCATGACCAAGGACGGGCGCATCACGGCAGGCGAGGCGCATCTGCGCTATTCCGGCGGAGCTTTTCCCAATGCCACGATCGACATGGGCGGCCAGTCGGCATTCGCCGCCTATGATCTTGACGCGGTGCGGACCTTTGGCTGGAACATCATGACCAACCGCCCGAAAGAGGCCGCTTACCGCGCCCCCGGCGCACCAATGGCAATCTATGCGGTCGAAAGCGTCGTAGATGAGCTGTGTCAGGAACTAGGGCTTGACCCGCTCAAAGTGCGGCTCTTGAACGCGGCCAAGAAAGGTACGAAATCGTCCTACGGGCCTACATTCGACGATATCGGTCTGGTTGCCACGCTCGAGGCGGCTACCAAGCACCCGCATTATGTCGCTCCGCTTGGCCCCAATCAGGGGCGTGGTCTGTCTTGCGGGTTCTGGTTTAACTTTGGCGGCAATACCTGCGTGTCACTGAACGTCAACACCGATGGCACCGTCGGCGTGACCGAAGGAAACCCCGATATCGGCGGCAGCCGCGCCTCGATCAGCCTGATGGCGGCGGAAGAACTGGGCATTCCCTACGAAAAGGTCCGCACCTTTGTCGCCGACACCGCATCGCTGGGATACAATGACGTGACCGACGGCAGCCGCGTGACTTTTGCCGTGGGACTGGCCACTATCAAGGCGGCGCGGGCCGCGATCCAGAACATGTGCGCGCGGGCGGCGAAAATCTGGGGCATCGACGCGGAGGCGGTGGAATGGATCGACGGGTCCGCCTGCCCCGCCGGTCCCAATGCCGGGAAATTCCCGCCCATGTCCCTGGCCGAAATCGCTGCCGTTTCTGCCGAAACCGGTGGCCCGATTGCCGGGCACCACGAGGTGAATGCCGACGGCGCAGGCGTGTCCTTCGGCGTCCACCTGGTCGATGTCGAGGTGGACCCTGAAACCGGGGCGACCAAGGTGCTGCGCTACACGGTGTTTCAGGATGCGGGTAAGGCCGTGCATCCCGACTATGTTGAGGGCCAGATGCAGGGCGGTGCGGTGCAGGGCATAGGCTGGGCGCTGAACGAGGAATACATTTACGGTGACGATGGCCGCCTGCAAAACGCGGGCTTTCTCGACTACCGGGTGCCGGTCGCCTCTGACCTGCCGCCGATCGAAACGGTGATCCTCGAAATCCCCAACCCCGGCCACCCCTACGGTGTGCGCGGTGTCGGTGAAACACCGATCGTGCCGCCGCTCGCGGCCATCGCCAACGCCGTGTCGCGCGCGGTCGGGGTTCGGATGACCGAACTGCCGATGTCGCCGCCGCGCTTGCTCAAGGCGCTGATGTCGAAGGGCTGAGGCATGGTCAAGGTTCTGCTCTGGGGGACGCTGCGACACGCGACCGACGGGCAGGCCGAAGTTGAGGTCGAGGCCCGGAATTTCAAAGAGCTGCTGGATCAGTTGGCCGCGAAATATCCGGGTCTGGAACCGCAGATAAAACGCGGCGTGTCGATGGCGCTGGACGGGCGCGTTTACCGGGAAGCGTGGTTTACCGAGATCAGCCCCGACAGCGAGGTGGTATTGATGCCCTATATGGTCGGCGGGTGACGCTATCCGAGGTTACCAACCATGGCTCCGTTACCCGAGTTTTCGGTCTTGACTTGCGTAATGTCGTTTTTTTGCTCAAAATGGTCGCGATCGCTACGGGATTCTCGACGCATTCATGACGGTATCCCGCACCAATTGCTGTGCCGAAACGAATAGCTGAAGGCCAAAAAGGGTTTCGTTCGTTGATGAAACCCGTTAACAAAGACAAAACACAAGAAAAAAACTCGATGGGGAGCTTGATTTGACCAACGCCACGCACAGCGGTGACGCTGCCTTTGTTGAATTCGAACGTGTTCAAAAAAGCTATGATGGCGAAACGCTGGTGGTCAAAGACCTAAATCTGGCAATTGGCAAAGGTGAGTTTCTGACCATGCTCGGGCCGTCAGGGTCAGGCAAGACCACCTGCCTGATGATGCTGGCCGGGTTCGAGACGGCGACCAACGGTGACATTCGCCTTGGTGGTCGACCGATCAACAACATCCCGCCCCACAAGCGCGGCATCGGCATGGTGTTCCAGAATTACGCACTCTTCCCGCATATGACGATTGCCGAAAACCTCTCTTTCCCGCTCGAAGTGCGCAAGATGGGCAAGTCCGAACGTGAGGCCAAGGTCAAGCGCGCGCTCGGTATGGTCGAGATGGAGGCCTTTGGCGGTCGCCGCCCGGCGCAGCTTTCGGGTGGCCAGCAGCAGCGTGTCGCATTGGCACGGGCGCTGGTGTTCGAGCCGGAGCTGGTGCTGATGGACGAACCGCTGGGTGCGCTCGACAAGCAGTTGCGCGAAAAAATGCAGTTCGAGATCAAGCATATCGCCGATAATCTGGGCATCACCGTGGTCTATGTGACCCATGACCAGACCGAGGCGCTGACCATGTCCGACCGTGTGGCGGTGTTCGACGATGGCCGCATTCAGCAACTGGCCCCGCCCGACAAGCTCTATGAGGAACCCGAAAACAGCTTCGTTGCTCAATTCATTGGCGAAAACAACACCATGATGGGCACAGTGGATTCGATCACCAACGGCATCGCCGTGGTCAAGCTGGACGATGGCGAGTTGATCGACTGCAAGCCGATCAATGTCTCCAAACCCGGCCAGCGCACCCGCGTGTCGATCCGGCCCGAGCGTGTGGAGTTCAACAAGAGTCGGATTCAGGCCGGGGCCCACACACTCAAGGCCGAGGTTCTGGAATTCATCTATATGGGCGACATTTTCCGCACCCGCCTGCGGGTCGCAGGAAATGACGAATTCATCGTCAAAACCCGCAACGCGCCCGATCAAAAACGCTTGGTGCCGGGCGAACATATCGAAATCGGCTGGCTGCCGAATGACTGTCGCGCGCTCGACGCGTGACACGAAATGCCAAGTTTGGTGCGCTTGCTTGTCCCCGGGGCACGCACCTGCCACGAAATCCACGGGAAATGATAGGGAGTATTCAATGAAAAAGACTAATCTTTTGCTTGCCGTTGGTGCGTTTGCGCTGACCGCCGGATCGGCGTCGGCAATCGACCTGACGCTGGTATCTTGGGGCGGTGCCTATCAGGCGTCGCAACTGAAGGCCTATGCCGAGCCCTACATGGCCGAGCATCCGGACGTGAACATCATCTGGGACGAAAGCTCAGGCGAAGCCGTTGCCAAGCTGCGTGCTATGAACGAAGCCAACAACATCACCTGGGATCTTGTCGATGTGACGATCGCCGATGCCATGCGCCTGTGCGACGAAGGTCTGGCGATGCCGGTGAACGCCGACGAAATGCTCGCACCCGCTCCGGACGGAACACCGGCCAGCGAGGACTTCGGCGAACTGATGATGTCGGAATGTTTCATCCCGCAAATCGTCTATTCGATCACTTTCGGCTATCGCAATGACGTTGCGGCCTGGAACGGTGCAACGCCGACCTCTGTCTGTGACGTATTCGATACGACCAAGTTCCCCGGCAAGCGCAGCATGTACAAGGGACCTCTCTACAATATGGAATGGGCGTTGATATGCGATGGCGTCGACAAAAACGATGTCTATGACGTTCTCGCCACCGATGAAGGGCAGGCCCGCGCCTTCGCCAAGCTCGACACGATCAAGGATCAGGTCGTCTGGTGGTCCGCTGGTGCCGAAACGCCGCAACTTCTGGCTGACGGCGAGGTTGTGATCGGCAGCACCTATAACGGGCGTCTGTTCTCGGTGATCGCCGAACAGAACCAGCCGGTTTCGATGCTGTGGGACGCGCAGATTTACGATCTCGACGGCTGGATCATTCCGACCGGTCTGCCCGAGGACCGCTTGCAGGCGGTGAAGGACTTCCTTCTCTTCGCCACCGACACGCAGCGCCTTGCCGACCAGGCCAAGTACATTTCCTACGGCCCGGCCCGTAAGTCCTCCGCACCGCTGGTCGGCAAACACGCCGATCTCGGTATCGAAATGGCACCGTATATGCCGACCGATCCGGCGAACGCCACCAATGTCGTCATGATGGACTTCCCCTGGTGGGCAGATCACCGCGACGATCTGGATGCAAAATTCCAGGCATGGCTCGCACAGTAATTACTGGCTGATCCCGGAAGGGGCCACATCTCGGCCCCTTCCAAGCGATTGTGTTAACTTTGTTTGCGGTTTTGCCTGAAATCAACCCGAGCGGGGGAAGAATGAGCGATACAACACAAACCGGCCCGATGATGGCTGCCGATGGAACACCGCTCAAGGTCAGTCTCAATCGCGCCTTGCGACGGCAAAAGATTCGGGCGCTGTTGCTGATCGCCCCGTTGCTGCTTTTTGTTTTGGTGACGTTCATCATCCCCATCGGCAATATGCTGTTCCGATCTGTTGAAAACCAGATTGTTGAACAAACCCTGCCCCTGACCGTTGCGGCGTTGGAAAACTGGGATCCCGCCAATCGCGAATTGCCGGACGAGCCGGTTTATGCTGCGCTCGCGGCCGATCTTCAGGTCGCCGTGGCCGAAAAGGCCCATACCAAACTCGGCTCACGGCTGAACTACGAAAACGCCGGCATGTCGTCCTTGTTTCGGCAGATCGGGCGTGACGTGAAGAAATGGGATATGGCGGCGGATGCACCGTTCAAGGAAAAATTCATTGCCGCGAACAAGGACTGGGGTGATTTTTCGACGTGGCGGACACTGAAAACCTATGCGCCGACTTATACCAATGGCTATTTCCTGAATGCTGTTGACTATGAAAAAGGGCCAGACGGTATCCGGCAACGCGAAGGCAACCAGAAGATTTACGTCACACTGTTTATCCGAACCCTTTGGATGGCCCTTGTGATCACCGGTTCTTGCCTTTTGCTCGGCTATCCGGTGGCTTGGCTTCTGGCCAACCTGCCAAACAAAACCGCCAATGTGCTGATGATTCTGGTGCTGTTACCGTTCTGGACCTCGCTTCTGGTGCGCACCTCGGCCTGGAAAGTGCTGTTGCAGCAACAGGGCGTCATCAATGACATTCTGGTCTGGATCGGGCTTATCACAGACGAAAACCGATTGGTGATGATCAACAATCAGTTTGGCACGATCACAGCAATGACCCATATCCTTTTGCCTTTCATGATCCTGCCGCTCTACTCGGTAATGAAAACCATCCCGCCCAGCTACCTGCGCGCCGCCAAGTCCCTGGGGGCGACCGACTGGACGGCCTTCTGGCGGGTCTATTTTCCGCAATCGATCCCCGGCATCGGGGCAGGCGCGATCCTTGTCTTCATCCTCTCCATCGGGTTCTACATCACCCCCGAACTGGTGGGCGGCACCAAGGGTGTCTTCATCTCGAACCGGATCGCCTATCACATTTCAGTCTCGCTGAACTGGGGACTGGCGGCGGCACTTGGTACGATCCTTCTGGCAGCGGTCATGCTGCTTTACTGGGCCTACGACAAGATCGTCGGCATCGACAACGTGAAGTTGGGATAAGAGATATGAGCGGACTTCCTCCCTATGCCTCGACCGGTCAACGCGCCTGGTACTATTCTTTCCGGGTGATCTGCGGGTTGATCTTCTTTTTCCTGATCGCGCCGATCGTGATCATCATCCCGCTCAGCTTCAACGCCGAGGATTTCTTTACCTTCACCAAGAAAATGCTGTCTCTCGATCCCGAAGGCTATTCACTCAAGCATTACCGCGACTTCTTTGGCAATCCGGACTGGACCCGACCTTTGCAGAATTCACTGATCATCGCACCGATTGCGACGATCGTATCGGTTTCGTTGGGCACATTGGCGGCCATCGGGTTGTCGCAAAGCCATGTTCCCTTTCGCCGTGCCATCATGGCGATCCTGATTTCGCCGATGATCGTGCCATTGATCATTTCGGCCACGGGCATGTTCTTTTTCTACGCCCCGCTTGGCAACTGGATGGAAGGTCATCTGGGCATGTCGCGGGATTTTGTCGGGTATGTCAAAGTCATCCTTGCCCACGCCGTGCTGGGTATTCCCTTCGTCATCATCACCGTGACGGCAACGCTGGTGGGCTTTGATCGCTCACTGACCCGCGCTGCGGCCAATATGGGGGCGAACCCGGTCACGACCTTTTTCCGGGTGCAGATGCCGCTGATTATGCCCGGCGTCATTTCCGGTGCGCTCTTTGCCTTCATCACCTCATTTGATGAGGTTGTGGTTGTTCTGTTTGTCGGCTCGGCCGCGCAAAAAACCCTGCCCTGGCAGATGTTCATCGGTTTGCGCGAACAGATCAGCCCGACGATTCTGGCGGCAGCAACCGTGCTCGTGGCCTTCTCGATCGCACTGCTGACCACGGTCGAACTGCTGCGCCGCCGTTCCGAACGGCTGCGGGGCATGAGCCCGAGCTGACCGGTCCAGCTATCCCAAGATCGACAGCCACACCGATACAGTTACAATTGACAGCGCCGTCGCGATCAGGACCGCAGACGCGGCAACGCGCCGCGCCACGCCGTACATATTGGCAAAGATATAGCTGTTGATCCCCGGTGCCATCGCCGCCGTCAGCACCGCCGAACGAAGCGGTGCCTGATCAAGGTCAAAGGCCGCCCCAAGGCTCCAGGTAATCACCGGATGCAAGATCAGCGCAACCGCGCATACATAAAGAACCGTTACCAGATCACCCTCGGGCCTATAGCGCACCAGCACCCCGCCCAGCCCGAAAAGCGCCGCAGGCAGTGCCGCACGGACCATCAGATCGACGGCATCGGAAAGGACCTGCGGTAAAGTTGTTCCTGAAAGATTAACGGCAAAGCCCAGAACGATACCAATGACCAAGGCATTGCGGAACATCGCGGTCAGAACCGCCCGAACCGTGCGCAACAGGCCACCGCCACGATGGCGCACTATCTCCATCACCGTTATCCCAAGCCCGTAACAAAACGGCGAATGCACCGCGATGATCGCATAATTCGCCGCCAGCGCCCCCGCCCCATAGGCACGTTCGGTAATTGGCAGGCCTAGCAAAACCGAATTGGAGAAAAGACAGCAAAACCCGATGGCGACACTATCCGGCCACGGGCGCCTGAAGAAAATCCGCGCACCGAAAAGCCCGGCGCAAAACCCCGCCGTTGCCCCGACATAAAACGCCAGAAGCAGGGGCAATTCAAAGACCTGCCCCAGGTCCAATGTCGAAATCGCCCGAAACAACAGGCAGGGAATGGCAAAATTCTGGGTGAATTTCATCAACCCGTCGACACCCGCATCGCTGAAAAACTTTAGCCTGACGGCCAGATAGCCAAAGCCAATGACCAGAAAGACCGGCAGCGTGACATCAAGCAACGCCTGCACGGGGTCAGACCTCGTATTCCAGAACCATTCCGTCATAAGCGGCACGGACATGGGTCGGCGTTTCCGCTTCGACTGTCGCATAATCCAAATCATTGTGCATGTTGGTCAACACGCCCATCTTCGGGGCCGCCCTTTCGATCCATTCCAGCGTCAACGCCAGATGCGCATGGGTCGGGTGCGGTTTGCGGCGCAGCGCATCGACAATCCAGCAATCGAGCCCGACAAGCTGGTCGGCCCAGACGGGTTCCGAAATCGAAAGAACATCCGGCAGATAGGCCAGCCCGCCGATACGGAACCCCAAGGCGTCTATATCGCCATGCTCCACCTCGAACGGGATCAGTTTCACCGCGCCGCCTTCACCTTGAATCACCACCGGCCCCCGAATGGTATGCAGCTCACAAATTGCCGGATAGGATGATCCTTCAGCCTGAATAAAGGCATAGCCAAACCGGGCCAAAAGCGAATTCTGCGTCGGCCCATCGGCCCAGACCGGCATCCGGCGGCGGGTTTGAATGACGATCTGGCGCAGATCATCAAGACCGTTCACATGGTCGGAATGCGAATGCGTGTAGACCACGGCGTCTATCCGGGCCACGCCTTCGCGCAAAAGCTGTTCGCGCATATCCGGTGACGTATCGATCAGCACGCGGGTAACGGCATCGCCTTCAATCCGCTCGACCAGCATTGAACAGCGGGTGCGGCGGTTCTTCGGGTTTTCAGGATCACAGTCACCCCAAAGCCCGCCAATTCGCGGCACGCCGCCAGACGATCCGCAGCCCAAGATGGTGAACCGCATCCGCGCCATATCAAACAGCTTTTGCGGCAGGGGCCGCCTTGGTGAAAAGCCGGTCGAAATTCGCTTCGGTCGCGGCGGCAAATTCCGGGTAGCCCAAACCGAAGATATCGGCCCCGACCCGCGCGGTATGCGCGCTATAGGCCGGCTCATTACGCCGCCCGCGATGCGGCGGCGGCGCGAGATAGGGCGCATCGGTTTCGACCAGAATCCGGTCTATCGGGGCGGCGGCAAAAATATTGCGCAAAGCCTGGCTCTTGGGAAAGGCGGCGATCCCCGAAATCGAGAGATAAAAGCCGAGATCGAGCGCCGCGCGGGCCAGCTCTGCCGAGGATGAAAAGCAATGCATGACGCAAGAATAACTACCCGTAGCGTATTCCTCGCTGAGAATGCGGGCCATGTCATCGTCAGCCGCCCGCGCATGGATGATCAGCGGCAACCCGGTCACGCGGGCCGCTTCGATATGGACCCGCAGGCTTTGTTGCTGAACCGCCTTGGTGTCGGCGGTATAGTGGTAATCCAGACCGCTTTCGCCGATGCCCACAAATTTCGGATGCCGCGCCAGTGCAACCAGTTGATCGACCGTCGCCATGGGTTCTTCGGCGGCACTCATCGGGTGGGTTCCCGCGGCGTAAAACACGCCGTCGTAGGTTTCCGCTATCGCCCGCACCTTGGTCTCATTACGCAAGCGGGTGCAAATTGTCACCATGCGGTGAACCCCCACCGCGCGCGCGCGGGCCACGACATCCCCGAGCTCGCCCTCGAAATCAGCGAAATCAAGGTGGCAATGGCTGTCGGTAATCTGGGGCGTCACGCTCATGCAATGCTTTCGGGCCGTTTGGCAAGCTGGTTTGCCACTTCGTCGATCTTGAGGATCATATCGAGCAGAAGTGCAGCGGGGTCAATATTGACCGCCCGGCCATGGCGCGATCTGGCACCAAGGCTTTGATGCAAATCCGCCCAGCGTCTGCCCGCGACGGCATCGGGCGACAACCGCGCCAAAAGCGCGCCTTCACCCGGTGCCGCTTCGATGTCCGGCGGCCCTGCGACACCCGTCCGCGCCAGCCGTGCCAGAAACAGATCCAAAAGCATCGTCAGCAGATCAAACCTCGGTTCCTGACCGCGTCCCGCGCCGCTTTCGGCCAGCTTCAGCGCCTGGGTCCGGTCCAGTCTGGGCAACGTGGAAAAGAGCGCGACAATCGCGGCAAAGGTTTGCAATCCGTCAAGATTTGCCAACCGAATGGCGGCACCGACCGAACCGCCTGCAAGCATCGCAAGCGCTTGACTGCCGCTCGCGTCACGGCCAGCGGCGATCATCGCCTCGGCCATTTCCGCAGGGGACAGCGGCGAAAGACGCAGTTCGCGGCAACGCGAACGGATGGTCGGCAAAAGCCCCGAAGGCTGGTGGCTGATCAGCAGCAAGGTCACGTCGGGGGGCGGCTCCTCCAACAGTTTCAGCAGTGCGTTCGCGGCATTGGGGTTCATCTCATCGGCGGCATCGACTATGGCAACCCGCCGCCCGCCATCGGCGGCAGTCAGGTGAAAAAAGCTCTTGAGACGCCGCACTTCATCGACGGTGATCACGGTTTTCAACCGTTTCTTCTCTTCGTCCCAGGCCCGTCGCAACACGAACAGGCGCGGCTCTGATCCCGCCAGAATGCGCCGCGCAACAGGATGGTCGGGTGAAACGTCCAGCGTGTCGGGTAGAGGCAGTGCGTCGCCAAAGAGGCCTGTTTCACCGCCTTCCGGCGTGGCCAGCAAATACCGGGCGATGCGCCAGGCCAAAGTCGCCTTGCCGACCCCGCGCGGCCCCGTCAGCAGCCATCCGTGATGCAAACGCCCACCGTTCAACGCCGCCAAAAACCCCGCTTCCGCCGCCCCCTGTCCGAACAGGCGGGTTGTTTCCCGTGGATGCGGTGCGCCTTCGATACGGTCGGATTCGGGGATATCGGGATCGTTCATGCCAGTGCCGCATCGGCAATTGCCGCGACATCGGCGGCAACCGCATCGGCCGAACGGGCCCCATCAATAACGTGGCATCGGTGCCGGAATTCCGTCGCCAAAGCCAGAAATCCCGCGCGCATCTTGCGTTGCAGGTCTTCACCGAAATCCTCGAACCGTTCTTCGCAACCGTTGCGCCCCCTGGCGCGCGCCAATCCTTCGCCCGGATCCATGTCAATGATGAAGGTCAGGTCGGGTTCGCGTCCGATCATCATGTCATGCAACCGGTCAACCGTTGCCCGCAGATCACCGCGCGACAGACCCTGATACATGCGGGTCGAATCCGCGAACCGGTCCGAGATGACAATTTTTCCAGACCCAAGGGCCGGCAGGATCGTGCGTTCCAGATGATCGCGCCGGGCCGCCGTGAACAGCAGGATTTCAGTTTCCGCCGACCAGCGATCCGGGTCGCCTTCAAGAACAAGTCGGCGGATTTGCTCGGCACCGGGACTGCCGCCGGGTTCGCGGGTCAGGACCACCGCATGTCCTGCCGAAACAAGATGATCGGAAAGAAGCCGCGCCTGAGTTGATTTGCCCGATCCGTCGATCCCTTCGAATGTGATGAACATCGCCTGGTCAGCTTCCGATCTCGGCCATTAATCGCGCCGACAGCAGTTGAAACGCGGTGCGCATACGCGTGCCGAACCCGCCTTTGGCCACCTCGGCATCTGCCACCAGCGGCACGGTCACCGATGGCAGTCCGGGTACTGTCACGACCATTTCGGCCAGTTCCTGGCCTTCAGCCACGGGGGCCTCAATCGGCGTCGTATAGTTCACCTCAGCTGTCAGCTTGTCCTGCGCAAGCGACGGCAACAGCAACGAAAGGTCATCGGCAACGACCAGACCAACCTGCCCCGACGACCCCAGCCAGACCGGGGCATCGGCAATGCGGGTGCCTTTTTTGACCACGGTCTTTTCGACAAATTCACGAAATGCCCAGTTGATCACGCGCTCGGCCTCTTCGGAACGTTCTTTTTCGCTTGTAAGACCGGTCAATACCACGACGACGCGCCGCCCGCCCTGCACCGCCGAACCAACAAGCCCATAGCCAGATTCCAC
>JBATDH010000397.1:0-2512 GCA_049663365.1 Albidovulum sp.
GGTCCGGGACTGCGCAGCGAGAGCGACGCAAACACCCCCCGTAGGCCGGGCTTCAGCCCGGCATCCGAGGGCGACATCGCAGAGCCGGACTCAATCCCCGCCACCATCCCCTTCGTCGAAGCCAACAAGATGATGCAGCCGCACGGCGACCGATCAAAAGTGGTGATCGAGCCGATGCTGACCGACCAGTGGTTCGTCGACACGGCGAAGATCGTCCAGCCCGCCCTTGATGCCGTCCGCGACGGACGGGTAAAAATCCTCCCCGAACAGCACGAAAAGGTCTATTTTCACTGGCTGGAGAACATCGAACCCTGGTGCATCAGCCGCCAGCTCTGGTGGGGGCACCAGATACCGGTGTGGTATGGGCCGCATCCTGAAGATATCGAGGCGATCGAACGCGTGATGCGCTTCATGCTTGCTATTCCAAAGGGAGGATCAGCGGATTTTCCGACTGAGATGGCAGAGGACTTCAAAGTCTTTCGAGCAAATCGGAAGGTGGAAATTTGCGCCTCAAGTGAAGATGATGCGCTTTCAAGAGCGAGAGAGATCTACGGCGAATTTGAAGCCATACGAGCAAGAAGCTATGAACGCGTCGCGTCGTCGAAATACTCATCAAAACCAGGTGAAACTCGTCTCATAGGCGGTGGAGGTCTAGGAATCACCGAAGATGGCCGCAACGTCATAATCTGGCGCGACCCCGACGTCCTCGACACCTGGTTCTCCTCCGGCCTCTGGCCCATCGGCACGCTCGGCTGGCCCGAACAAACCCCCGAACTCGAAAAATACTTTCCCACCTCCGTTCTTGTCACCGGCTTTGACATCATCTTCTTCTGGGTCGCGCGGATGATGATGATGCAACTCGCAGTCGTAGACCAAATTCCTTTCCATACCGTTTACGTCCATGCCCTCGTGCGCGACGAGAAGGGCAAGAAGATGTCCAAATCTTTGGGCAACGTCCTCGACCCCCTCGACCTCATCGACGACTACGGCGCCGATGCCGTCCGCTTCACCGTCACCTCGATGGCGGCGATGGGGCGCGACCTGAAACTCTCCAAGGACCGCATCGCCGGCTACCGCAATTTCACCACCAAGCTCTGGAACGCCACCCGCTTTGCAGAGATGAACGAAGTCTTTGCCCAGCGTGACGCCCTGTCGGGACGGATGCGGGACGGAGGCGGGACGGAGGCGGGACGCATACCCGACGCAAAAAACACCGTTAACCGCTGGATCATCGGCGAGACCGCCCGCGCCCGCCTGGCCGTGGACGAAGCACTGGAAGGTTTTCGCTTCAACGACGCCGCCAACACGCTCTATGCGTTTGTGTGGGGCAAGGTCTGCGACTGGTATGTCGAATTCGCCAAACCCCTGATGGACGGCGATGACGCGGGTGAAACCCGCGCCACGATGGCCTGGGTTCTGGATCAGTGCTACATCCTTTTGCACCCGATCATGCCCTTTATTACCGAGGAATTATGGGCACTTACGGGTGACAGGCCAAAGATGCTGGTACATGCCGACTGGCCCGGATACGGCGCTGACCTGATTGATGGGGCCGCCGACCGCGAGATGAACTGGGTCATCAGCCTCATCTCCGACATCCGCTCGGCGCGATCCGAAATGCATGTGCCCGCGGGCCTGCACCTGCCGATCATCCAGACCGCGCTCGACGATAAGGGCCGCACCGCGCTTGCCAATAATCTCGCGATAATTCAAAGACTTGCGCGGATTGACGGCCTGACCGAAGGCAAGGCCCCCAAAGGTGCCATCACCATCGCCGTCGAGGGCGGCAGCTTTGCCATCCCGCTTGCGGGCGTGATCGATGTCGAGGCCGAAAAATCCCGCCTTTCCAAAGCCTTGGAAAAACTCGACAAAGACATGAACGGGTTGCGCGCCCGCCTGAAAAACCCCAAATTCGTCGCCTCCGCCCCCGACGAAATCGTCGCCGAAACCCGCGAAAAACTGACCCTCGGCGACGAAGAATCCGCCAAACTCAACGCCGCCCTGAAACGCCTCGCCGACATCTGATCCGGCTTTTCATTTTGGCCGAAATACCTCGGGGGTCCGGGGCAGCGCCCCCGGCTTTAGGTTGAAATATGCGTTCCATGTCAGTACTTTAAACCAGATCCGACGGCACCAGAGGCGGCGCGTCGTCCTGGCGCGGCACGGTCTGCCGCTCGATCTTGCGCCAGACCTTTGGCGGCTCCGCTCCCCGGTGCAAGGCCCGGATCGCCTCCTGAACCGCCACATCCGCCTTTGTGCGCCGCTCAAGATAACGCGCATAATCGACCCAGGTCGACACGTAATATTTCTCGCTCCATATTTCCGGCCGCTCCAGATCGCGCAACAACGCCCAACGCCGCGCGCCATCGCGGATTCGCATCCGCCGCCTTTCCTGCATGAGCGGCAGGAAATCGTTCACGTCTTCCTGGGCAATCTGGTATTCGATCATGATGAAGATCGGCCCGCTGCGCGCCCGCAGATCGATCTTCGGGCGCGCCGATGTGATCAGCCC
>JBATDH010000398.1:0-7518 GCA_049663365.1 Albidovulum sp.
ACTCAAGGCCAAAGCGATCAAGGTCAAGACCGGCACGCTGGTCGATGCGACGATCATCCCCTCGGCCAGCGAAGACGATGGCGATGCCCGGTGGGTCAAACACAGGGGCAAGCCAGCCGTTCACGGCTTCAAGTTAAACGCGAAACGCTACAGGCACCGCGCCAACCAGCTTGGCGGCGGCGTAGATGGCGGTTTGTTGATGTGGTTGCAGGGCCTGCTGTCCGAACCCGGCGAAATCCGCCAGGAACGGATCATCCATACCGGTCCGGTTGCCCGAAAGCTGTTCCAGAACCGCCAGCCCGCAATAGGGGACATAGGCGGCGGAATAGCCGCCTTCATGGGTCATGACGATGCGCCCGTCGCAAAGCGTATCGGCCGCCGCCATCAACTGGGCGGTCATCCTGCGAAACCCTTCCGATGTCACCATCATCCGGCCCAGGGGATCGACGGCCGAGGCGTCGAAACCGCAGGCAACGACGATCAGTTCAGGCCGAAACCGCGTCAGCGCCGGGATCACCACCTGCTCGAACGCGGCCAGATAGGCCCCGTCACCCGATCCCGGCGGCAGCGGGATGTTGATGTTGGCCCCAAACCCGTCCCCGCTGCCCCGCGCATCCAGCCCGCCGGAATCCGCCGGAAAGTGGTTATCCTGATGCAGTGAAATGGTCAGCGTCTGCGGATCGTCGTAAAAAGCGGCCTCGGTCCCGTTGCCGTGATGCACATCCCAGTCCACCACCGCCACGCGGCCAAGCCCATGCACCGCGCGGCCATGCAGGATCGCCAGTGCGGCATTGGCAAAAAGACAAAACCCCATGCCCAGATCGGCCAACGCATGATGCCCCGGCGGGCGGATCAAGGCATAGGCATTGCGCACCGTTCCACTCAACACCGCCTCAACCGCCACCATCGCCCCGCCCGCCGCCAGCTGCGCGATCTCGTAACTGCCCGCCCCCATCGGTGTGCCGGGGCTGGCCTCGCCCCCGCCCGCCTCGCTCAGCGCCCGGATATTGGCGATATGGGCGGGCGTGTGCAGCCGCGTCAGCTCGGCCTCGGTCGCGGCGCGCGGTTTGAGCATCGTCAGGTGATCGCTCAAACCCGACACTTCCAGCAGGTTCTTCATCCGCCGCTTGGTTTCGGGGTTTTCGGCAAACTCACCGGGCTGGACCGTCAGACCAGCGGACGCATAAAGCGGGGAAACCCCGGTATTGTGCCAAAGATAAAGCTCGTGAAAGACGAATCCGGTGGCCATGATACGCTCCTGAAGGCGGTGGTCAGCTTGACTATGGCGCAGGCAAAGCGCGTCCGTCCAGAGGCCACCGGTCTACCAAAGCGTCTGCGCCGCCCGGCCGGGCCATTCCTTGTCATATTCTGCCCCGTCGATGCCGCCCCCAGTCATTTCCGACAACATGTCACCGACCGACGGCAGGCCCTGGGGCTGATCGCCATCAACCCAGATGCGCGCCCGCATCAACGCACGGGCGCATTGGGAATATATCTCGTCAATGGCGATCACGATCACACTGCGCGGCGCCTTGCCATCGCGACTGAAACTGTCGCAAAACACCTTGTCGGCGGTGACCCTGGCCCGCCCGTTGATCCGCACTACATTGTTCGATCCGGCGACCAGAAACATCAGACTGACGCGCCCGTCCCGGACGATGTTGCGTAGGGAATCGATGCGTTCATTGCCGCGCCAATCGGGCAGGGCAAGCGTGCCGGGATCAAGTTCCCGCACCACCGGGCCATCATCGCCGCGCGGGCTGGCATCGGTGCCTTCCGGGCCCACGCTGGACAGGATGCACAGCCGCGATTTTTCAATCCAATGCCGATACATCGGCGTCATCTGCCGTGCCACCTTGACCAGCGACGCCTGACCTGGCTTGCCGTAATGGGATTCCAGTTCCGCCAGATTTTCGATGAAATCCATCTGCTACCCTTCGACCCGAAACCCCGCCTCGGCCATCAGCCGGTTTGACGCGCTTTCAACCATCGGCTCCAACGCGCCCATGAACGCCTCGACATCCTTGCCCGCCGGGATGCGCGGCAGAAACTCCACCACCGCCAGACCCGGTTTGCGCAAGATGCCATGCCGGGGCCAGAACACGCCGACATTGGTTGCGGCGGGCACACAGTCCTGCCCGACCTCGGTGTAAAGCACACCCACCCCGATCTTGTAGGGCTTGCGCGCCCCTGCGGCGACACGGGTGCCCTGCGGATAGATCACCAACTGACCCGGCCGCGTCACCCCCGCTTTCACATCGGCCACCATCTGCTGCATCGCCTTGCTGCGCTTGCCGCGATCCACCGGAATGCAGCCCATGCGCCGCGCGTACCATCCCAAGATCGGGGCCCACATCAGTTGCTTTTTCATGATGAACTTGGGCCGGGGCAGGACCGACACGATCATGATGATGTCAAAAAAACTCTGGTGCTTGGAGGCAACGATCACCTCGTCCTGCGGCACCTCGCCGCGTATCTCGGATTTCAGCCCGACTAGCAGCGCCGCCGAAGCACGCACCCAGCGGCAATAGCTGTGAACCGCTGCAAAAGCCGCGTCACGGCGAAACAGAACGACCGGAATCCAGATCACCCCATAGACAGCCATTGCGAGATACATCTGCGCAATGAAGACCGCCGAACGGACATATTGCAGCGCAAGTCTCATTGCCCTCTCCTCAGCCTGTACAGGACCGCACTGCGCGTCGCCCAAAACCCGATGATAGCGGCCAGCGCCGGAATGGCCAGCGGCCAGAGCCATTGCCAGCCCGAAAACCCCAGACCGGTCAGAAACCCGCCCGCGTCGGAGGCACCGGGCAGGGTGGCCACGGCAATCATGCCCGCCGCAGTTCCAAGACCCGCCCCCGTCAGACTGCGCAGCGTGAAGCGGCGGACAAAGGCCTTGGCGATATAGGCATCGCGGGCACCGATCAACTGCAACACCCCGATCACCCTGGCATTTGCCGCCAAAGACGCCAGTGCCGCCAGTGTCACCATCGCCGCCATCGCTCCGCCGATCAGGGTCAATGACAGAACCGAAACCAGCCTGATCCTAGCTGCCGCCTGCACCAGCGGTCTGCGCCAGCGCTGATGATCGTCAAGTTGCGCATTCGGAACCTCGGCGGCCAGGCGAAACCGAAGGCCCTCGACGTCGATCCCGGCGGCGGTTTCCTCGATATCAATCAACTGCGGAACCGGCAGGCTTTCAATCGGCATATCCGCACCAAACCAGGGGGCCAGCAACCGGCGCGTTTCGGCCTGATCAATGGCACGTGCCGAGACCACGCCCGGCGTGACCGCAAGAATATCCAGCACAAGCTGGGTTTGCGCGGCCATCAGTTCCGGCGCGGCGGATATCTGGACGGTCGCCCTTCCCTCCAGGGCACCGGACCACCGGTCGGCCAATCGCGCGGTCGCCAGCGCCATCGCCAGCGTCAGCACCGCCAGAAAGGCCATCACCCCCGCGGTGAAAACCGTAATCCAGACGGCAGGGCCAGAGGGTGGCACCACCTTGTCCGCATCGGTGTCGCCGCGAAAATAGGCGGAAAATGTCGACAGGGACGGCATCAAAGCTCTGCCCCCGCCGGATGCAACCGCCGGTCCTTGATGCGCAAGACGCGCGCCGACACCTGGGTCTTGGCCGCCCGGATCAGCGCCAGATCATGGGTGGCGACCATGATGGTCGTGCCCATCCGGTTCAGCTCGACCAGCAGGGTCAATAGCCGCATGGACATATCATGATCAAGTTTGCCGCTGGGTTCGTCCGCCAACAGGATTCGGGGCGACATGATCACGGCGCGCGCCAGCGCCCCACGCTGGCGTTCGCCCCCCGACAGCGTCGGCGGCAAGGCCTGCGCCTGTTTCGACAGGCCCACCCAGCCCAGCAATTCCGCCAGTTCGCCCGGATCGGTCCGGCGTCCGGCAACCGCAAGCGGCAGTGCCACGTTTTCGGCCAGCGTCAGGTGATCCAGAAATTGGCAATCCTGATGCACGACACCGATTTCCCGGCGCATCAGGGCAATCCCATCGCGGCTCATCCGCGACATATCCTCACCCTGAAACGAAACCCGGCCCGATGTCGCTGTCAATTCCCCATAGCAGAGTTTCAGAAACGTCGACTTTCCTGCGCCCGACGGTCCGGTGAGAAAGTGAAACGATCCGGCGGCCAGTTCCAGGGAAATCCCGGCCAACAGGGCACCGCTGCCAAAATCGTGGGCAACTTTGTCGAACCCGATCATGGTATTTTCCTCTGTGGTCCGAACCGACCCTATGGCTTTCCTGCCGATCGTTTCACGTTTAACAGTCACTAATACTTGGACGATGACAGGTTGCTTGCTACAACACGCCAAAGCCAATGGCCAGAATGGCAGATCGAGCCTGAATGCGGGCTGGTAGAACGGGGTGCGATCACATGCGTTTAGTATGCCCAAGTTGCGGCGCAGAATATGAAGTGGATGACAGCGTCATCCCCGAAGCGGGGCGCGATGTTCAGTGTTCCAACTGCGGCCAAGCCTGGTTTCAGGCGTCAGCAGCGCAACTGCAAGCCCAAAAGACCGACGACAGCACCCATGATGCCAGTCAGGTCTGGCAAGAGAACGCAGATGATCGCGATGATTCGCCCGTCGCGGTACCAGACGCAGAAACACCGCCGGACCCGCAGGCCAAGCTGGCCGACAGTGACGTTTCCCGCGACAAGCAGGGTGGCGAAGAAATCGCCGCCGCCGCCCCGGCGACAGACCCCACAAAGACGTTTCGCCGTCGCACGCTGGATGATGCCGTTCTCAACGTCCTGCGCGAAGAAGCCGCGCGCGAGGCGCGGACCCGTGACAGGCAAGGTGCGACGCTGGAAACCCAGCCGGATCTGGGCCTGACATCGGCGGCCTTGCCCGCCGCCGAGCCTGTGGAAGAGGTCAAGAAGGACCGGGTGGCGCAGACGCGCGGCAGTGCGGACGAATCGGACGACGAAGACTCGCTCGTCTCACGCGGATCGCGGCGCGAGCTTTTACCCGATATCGAAGAAATCAACTCGACCCTGCGCGCCACATCCGAACGGGGCGGCGACGCGGCCTCCCGCGATGCGCCCGAAACATTGCAACGGCGGCGCAGCGGTTTCCGCCTCGGCTTTTCGATATCGCTGATTTCAGCGGCGGTGTTGTTGTCCACCTATCTGCTGGCACCGGTCATTTCCACTCAGGTTCCGGCACTGACGCCGCTGATGGATGCCTATGTGCATGGGGTCGACAAGGCCCGCCTCTGGATTGACGCCAAGATGCAATCCTCGACCGAGGCCATGCGCAAGAAATGAATTCGTCCGGCTGATGCGGGCTCAAAACCGGTCCAGCAACCGTTTCAGATAGTCCAGCTCCACCGGGGGCCGGGTCTGTTCGCCCGACCGGCGGCGGATTTCATCCAGCAGATTGCGCGCCCGGCGATAGACGTCATCGCCCTGCAACAGGTTTTGATCGGTGCCCGTGCCGCCGAATTCGCCGGTCTTGCGCCCCAGCGGGTCGCGTTGCGAATCGCGGTTATTGCCGCTAAAAGCTTCGCCCTGACTTCCCGCGCCGTCGCGTTGCTCCTGCGCCAGCGCTTCGCCCAGATTGCGCATCCCTTCGCGCAGGTTCTCAATCGCCTCTGCCTGCCGCTCAAGCGCACCTGGCAGATCACCCTCGCGCAGGGCCTCCTCGGCACCGTCCATCGCCCGCCCCGCATCGTCCAGCGCCTGACGCGCCGCATCGCGGCCTTCGGAATCGCCGCCCGGCAAACTGCCCTGCTGCCGGTTGAGCTGTTCGCGCAAGGCCCTTTGCCGTTCCGCCAGACTGCCACCGTCGCGGCCATCGGCGTTCTGGTCGCCCGCTTGCGGGTCGCCTTCGGGTCTGCCGTTCTGGCCCTCACCCTTGCCGGGCTGCCCGTCCTGAGCCTGGTTTTCGCCGGGCGACTGCCGACCCTGACCCGATTGGCCATCATTGCGCTGGCCGAACTGTTCCTGAAGATCCTGAAAAGCCTCGTCGGACAGGCCCTGCTGATCGCGCAGCGTTTCGCGCAGGTCTTGCATGGCCTGCGCGCCTTCACCCTGCTGGCCGTCACCTTGCTGCCCCTCGACCACGCGCATGTTTTCCATCATGCGGTTAAGCTCTTCCAAAAGCTCCTGTGCCTCGGCCATGCGGCCTTCTTCCATCAGGCGCTGGATCTCGTCCATCATCTGCTGCAATTGATCCGGGCCGATCTGCTGGCTGTTGTCGGCCTGCTGGCCCGGCTCATCCGCACCCTGACGTTTCATGTTCTCGGCCAGCTGGCGGATGTAATCATCGGTCGCCTGCCGCAGATCATCCATCAGCTTTTGAATTTCTTCCGGCGTGGCACCGTTGCGAATGGCCTCTGACAGGCGTTCCTGGGCCTGCTGCATGCGGTCAAGCGCATTGGCCAGCCCGCCATCCTCGATCAGCGTGGCGATTTCCCAGAGGGCCTCGGCGGTTTCATCACGCATTTCTGCGGCAAGCGGCCCCTGCTCCAAATCCGTATCAAGCTGCCGCATGGCAACGCGCAGCATCAGATAGGCGCGTTCATTGCGCAACAAGCCCTCGGGACGGTTGGTCAGCGCATGCAAAAGCTGGGCGACGTGCGGGGCGTTGTCACGGGTCCACAAAAGATCGCGGCGCAGTTCGATCACCGCGGCGGCCACCGGATCAAAGAACCGCCGCCCCGGCAGTGTCAGCGATTTCTGTTCGCTCCGGCCTTCCTGTTGCTGCCCGTCCTTGACAAAAAGCGTCATCTTGACCGGCAGCAGGGCCCAGGTGTGCTTGGAGGCATCTTCGATCAATGTATCGGTGAATTCAGCCCGGCTGCCGCTGATGGGCATGGGCAGATCATAGACCAGCACCTCGCGCGGTTCCGGTTTTGTGGCCAGCCCATAGCGCCGGTCGACCGCGCCCAGATCAAGCTCGAACACCGCGCGCCCGGATTCGACGGCATAATCGTCGGTGGCGACAAAGGTCTGCGCCATCGTGCCATCGGCCTCGCGCAAAATCTCGCCGGTCAGATGCACTTGCGGCGCGGTGTCGGGCAGGATCGTTATCGCCCATTGTTGCCCGCCAGCACCGTCAATCGTCAACCGGCCCGATCGGAGGGCGACAAAATCCATCGCGCGCACCGCAGTCTGGGGCACCGGGGGATCGGCGGGTGCCATAGGCCCGACAGCACCCGAAACGGTTTCCTCGACCCTTATCGCATCGACGCTGCCGTAAATCCGCAGCGTGATCCGGCTTCCCTGCGGCAGGTCAAATGCCGTGGCGGTGATGGCGTTCAGATAAAGGCTCGGGCGTCCGGTATAGGCGGGCGGTTCCGCCCAACCTTCCCAGGATGGCCCGCCCCCCGCAATCGCGCTGCCCTTGCCGGTGGCAAGGCCAGGAACCTCGGCCAACCGCCACAGCGACCCGAAGAGCAGGGAAACGATCAGGGCGGTGACGGCCACAAGACGCATCCCAAAGGGATCGGCGCGGGCAATGCGCAGGTCGGGTGCCACCG
>JBATDH010000399.1:0-8177 GCA_049663365.1 Albidovulum sp.
GAATCGGGGCGCGAGAAATAGACATGCTCGAAGATGCAGAACCGGGATTTCATCGGGCCGAAGGGGCGGGTGCTGTTGACCTTGCCGTCGCTGATGACGACCATTTCGCCTGGCTCGATTTCGCGCAGGAATTCAGCACCGATGATGTCGAGCCCGCAGGTTTCCGACGACAGCACATAGCCGTCATCGGCCAGCTTGCCCAGAACCAGCGGCCGCACGCCCAGAGGGTCGCGCACACCGATCAGCTTGGTGCGGGTCATGGCGATGACCGAAAACGCGCCCTCGACCGCGCGCAACGCGTCCTTCATCCGTTCGGGGATGTTCTTCTGGATCGAGCGCGCCATCAGGTGGATGATGCATTCGCTGTCGGAAGAGGACTGGAAAATCGCCCCGCGTTCGATCAGGTCACGGCGCAGGCTGGCCGCATTGGTGATGTTGCCGTTATGGGCGATGGCACAGCCGCCCATGGCAAATTCACCGAAAAACGGCTGCACATCGCGGATTTGCGTATGTCCCTTTGACCCGGCGGTGGAATAGCGTACATGGCCGATGGCCAGCGGGCCGGGCAGCGTTTCCATCAGGCTGACCTTGGTGAAATTGTCGCGCACATAACCAAAACGGCGGGCGGAATTGAAACCTTCGTCGGGGTGATGCGAAACGATACCGCCGGCCTCTTGTCCACGATGCTGAAGCGCGTGCAGGCCAAGCGCTACAAAGTTCGCGGCGTCCGCAACGCCGACGACCCCAAAAACCCCGCATTCCTCTTTCAGTTTGTCATCATCGAAAGGGTGGCTGAGGAATGGACGCATTGCGCATATCTCCGAATCCGGGGCAGGGATTTGCACCTCCATTTAGAGCTTCATGCCGGGCATGTCACGCGCCAGTCGCAGATAAAGCGTTTCGAACTTTGTTCTTACGCTTCAGTTGGCCGTCGCAGGGGCCGTCAGGGTTTTGGCGCCGGTGTCGTCACCAGTGGTTCCCGTGGTTCCGGTCGTCGGGGCCCCGCAATCGCCAACAAGCTGTTCATAGCGCTGTTTTATCCAACCCGGCGCATCCGTCGGCATCTGCTCTTCAAGCGATTTCTGGACCGAGGCAAACACTTCGATCGACCGCGATTTGTCGACGACCGGGACGGAGGCGTTCACCAGGACGCGGTCGTAAACGATAAACGCCACTGCGACGAGCAATAGCCCGCGTACGACACCAAAAAGAAACCCCAGCCCCTGATCAAGTCCGCCGAGCGCCGAACGTTGCACCGCCGACGAGAAAAGCGGGGTGAAAATCGACATGACGATCAAGGCTGCTGCGAAAACAACCGCAAAGGCCGCGATAATAGACAATTCGCAACTGTCGCCCAGAAACTTGTCGAGAACCGGTATCTGTTTGATCAGGGGCTCTGCCTTGGCCGCGAACAGGAAGGCCAGAATGGCGGCCACGACCCAGCCGACAATGGCCATGATTTCGCGCACAAAGCCCCTGCTATAGGCTAGTACCGCCGACATGAGGACAATAACGGCAACTACCGCATCAACGATCGTGAAACCTTCCATGCCCGTGCTCCTTCTGCTCAGCCCGCGGCGAACATGTCGCCAACGAAAGTCGTGAGATCGGGCATCTTGCGCACCCGCATCCCGTCACCGCCTTCGAATTTGCTTCGTTCAGGCGCGACTGCCTGTGAGAAACCAAGTTTTTGCGCTTCTTTCAACCTGTTTTCGGTTTGGCCGACAGGACGCAGCGCACCCGAGAGGCTGATTTCACCGAAAATGACCATATCGGGGGGCAGGGGAATGTCTTCGCGCGCAGATAACAATGCGGCGGCGACGGCCAGGTCGGCGGCCGGCTCGGAAACCCGCATCCCCCCGGCAACATTAAGAAAAACGTCCATCCCCGCAAAGGGAATGCCACAGCGCGCCTCAAGCACCGCAAGGATCGTCGAGAGCCGTCCGCTGTCCAGCCCGACCACCGTTCGACGTGGGGTGCCCAGTGGCGAGGCGGCAACAAGTGCCTGAATTTCTGTCAAAACCGGGCGTGTGCCCTCAATTCCGGCAAAAACTGCTGATCCGGGGCTGGCCAGACCGCGATCGGAAAGAAACAGGGCCGAGGGATTGGCCACCTCGGCAAGGCCGCCACCGGTCATCTCGAATACACCGATTTCATCTGCCGGGCCAAAACGGTTCTTGACCGCGCGCAGGATACGGAACTGATGCCCCCGTTCGCCTTCGAAGTACAAAACCGTATCGACCATGTGTTCGACCACTCTGGGGCCGGCGATCTGGCCATCTTTGGTGACATGGCCGACGAGAATAACACAAGTGCCGCGCTTCTTGGCAAAGCTGACCAGTTCGTGGCAGGCCGCACGCACCTGACTGACCGAACCGGGGGAGGAATCGACATTGTCGGCCCACATGGTCTGGATCGAATCGATGATCACCAGATCAGGGCGCAGCGCGTCAAGCGTGGTCAGGATGTCGCGCAGATTGGTTTCAGCGGCAAGCTGGACGGGGGCATCGGCCAACCCCAGCCGCGCCGCGCGCATCCGTACCTGTGCCGAAGCTTCTTCGCCCGAGACATAGAGGCATGACAGGCCCGCGCGCGCGAAACTGGCGGCGGCTTGCAGGAGCAGTGTGGATTTGCCAATGCCCGGATCGCCGCCGACAAGGATGGCCGAGGCCGGAACCAGCCCACCCCCCAGCACCCGGTCAAGTTCGGCCAGCCCCGACGCCGCGCGCGGTGGCGGTGTTTCCTTGGTGGCGAGCGTCGAAAGCTCGACCTTCCGCCCCTTGGCGGAGCCGAGGGTCTTGGACGCCGGGCCAACCGACAGCGGGGCCTCTTCGCTGATCGAATTCCACGCACCGCAGGCATCGCAGCGCCCGGTCCACTTTTTGTGGGCCGCACCGCAATTGGTACAGGTGAACGATGCCGGTGACTTTGCCATGCGTTCTTGTGCCCTAGCGCGCCCGCCCCCGCAACCGCCCCATAGCCAGCGAAATGGCAAAGGACAGAAGAATGCAGAAGGTGAAGAGATAAAGCCCCCAGGCTGTTTCGAGCCGCCCCAAGCCCACGCCTTTGAAGATGACAATATAAAGCGATATCAGAAAGATATCCGCCATGGCGAGTTTTCCCAGCAGGTGCAACACGGGCATGATTCTGGGGGACGCCAGTCGGAACTGGACCAGAGCCAGGCCGATTGTCTTCATGTAGGGGGCGAAAACCGCGAGAAACGTGACCAGAAGCGCCAGAATCACATCCTTTTCCCACAGCGCCTGAAGTCCGGTCATGACCGTGATGCTGTCGAGCTCAAAAAACGGCAGCAGTCCGGCGCGCAGCAGGGGTGCGAACCAGGCAATGGGGAACAAGACCAGAAGGGCGAGGTTGGCGGTACGCAGCATTTCGCCTTATTACCGCAGCGATGGGCGTCAACCAAGGGGTGCTAGCGTCGCCGGATAGATAAAGAATTGCCGATGCGCTGTCGTGCTCTCTGGGCATCGGCAACCGGGCCAGTTTCAGGTATTTCCGCAAATGCCCGGATACATCAGTAAATCACCCGACGCCGACGGAAAGCGAAAACCACGTACAGCCAAACCCAAATGCAAAGCCATGACAGGCAAAGCGCCACGGCATGTGCCCACCCCAGGTCGGAAAAGCCCCGCGCGCCACTGACGTCGAACCTGACAAGGATGGCCAGATTAAGCAGCAGTATCGCGACCGATAAGATCATGCCCATAAGCGACCATTGCCCAGAGCCACCACGGCTTACCACCCGTGCGCGCCGCCGCGCGCAGGCCATCAGGCTGAGCAGCGGGGGTATGCAGATGAGTATGGTCAGTACAGCGATCATAGCGGTCAGCCTAAGCCAGGACTGGTGGCATATCGTTGGTGATTGAAGGCACCGAAACTAGCATGTTGAACCCCAAAAGTCAAATTTCGCTCTAACCGGGTAGTGTCTCAGTTTGAAATATCTTTTTTCCGGTAAGGTCCGCGCGGGTTGGGTGCGGGCGCTGCGGCGTCGATAATGCCGACCAGCCATTCCATATCGTGCAGCGTGTCAGAGACGCCAGCGGCCATTGCCGGGGTCATGCGCAGCGACTTGTGAACCCGCACGAAGTTGTAATGGACGAAGTATAGGCTCAGCATGTGAAGGTGGTTTTCCAGCTTCTTGCTGAAACCGTTGGTCAAACGGGTAAAGCGGCGCATCCCCATGCGCATGGTCAGGTTCTGGCGCTCTACATGGGACGTGCTGACCATTTCCTTGACCGGGTAGCCCGAGACAATTTCTTTTCGGGCACCGGTGCATTCGGCGGGGCTGTACTTGCGCTCATGGCCCTTGGCACCCGTGGGTTCGCCGTACATCTTGACCAGCATGGCATAGTCCACGTCGCCACCAAACGCGCCCTCTACGGCTTCCAAATAGACCTTGTATCCGTCCGTGGTCAGTTGAACGCGGGTAGCAAGACGGGCGCGCAGATCGTCCATGAACTCAATCGCGGTTGCGCCCGAACGGTCGCCAACCTCAAAGGAAAGGATCATCTTGCTATCGCGCTCAATGGCCGTCCACGTCCACACGTCGCCCGCGCCATCCGGGGCTGCTTTAGCGGTCGGAACGTTCTTGTCCTTGGCGTAGCAGAACGACCAGATTTCATCGCACTGGACGTGGTTCGCTTTGACGTTGCGCACTATCTCGTCGTGATAGGCGGCGCAAGCCTCGCCAGCTTCGACAAGCGCCTTGGTCACGGTGTTGATTGAAACACCAACGGTGCGGGAGACGGCGCGCATCGACATGCCTTCAACCAGCAGGTTCAGGATCATTACGCGCTTATGGATGGGCAATTTATTCATGCCCTCTTTATATGAATATTTATGCTTACTGGCAAGCATTTTGTGCGCTTTCCGTTTATGTGGTCAACTACGGTCCGACGTGATCAGATCAGTCAAGATTCGCGGAACCGGCCCGCTTAACGGATATATCGCAAAATTGCTATAGCTATGTGGAAATACCGATGTTATATCAGCAACGACAACCCCAACTTGTGGGCGTGTTGGTACAGTGCGCAATCATGTGCGGTCCAAGCTAAGCACGACACTGCGTTCGAATATTTGGAATCGAGGATCGATTGGTCATTGCCGCACTATAGACTGCTTGATGATATGGGCGGCCTAGGAGAAGTCCGACTTCAAGGGAATGTGGCGTGGCGCATTTTTGGGTTTCGACGCACATTTGAAGATGAGCGAGAGTTTGTCATCACGAATATTGGAAACCATAAGGGTAAAATCTACAAGCCTAAGAAAGTGCTTGAGCAAGCTGCGAAAAGAATGAAGGAAATTCAAGATGATCCATCAACGTCCAAGCGCTGTGTCAGACCAGAATAGATTGAAAAAACTTGAAGGCAAGGAATACCGTGATGCCTATCTCAGATCCCAAACTCACAGTTGGATTGCTTATCAATTCCAGGCATTGAGGGCGAAATTCAACCTCAATCAGGGCGATATGGCTGAACGTACAGGGAAAACGCAGAGTACGATTTCTCGACTAGAGTGTGAGGATTACGGACGTGTGTCTGTAAAGAGCCTATTGGACGTAGCCTGCGCGATGGATGTGGGCTTGATAGTAAAATTTGTATCTTATCCAGAATTTTTGGATGGAACTCGCGACAAATCAGAGTTGGCGATGCAGCCTGAAACTATCTTTGAAAGTCTTTCCAAAGCCAAAAGCATGATTGGCGCACCTGCACTGGAAGTTGTGACCATGAATCACGTCCACCCACACCCCAATTTTCCAAAAACCGCTTTCGGTGCCAATGAACAAAACGCCAGGCAATACGCGGGGTCGCAACCGGTCCCAAATTACCCATCGCTCGCAAAAAGGCAGTCTCTCAGTGGAATTGCAGCATGAAGTTGCTATCATACGATATGAGCCGCCTCACTGCCATTTTTCACATTACGCGGCTTGAAGGGCAGGCATACTTACCGTCTCTTGCTGCGCTTTTGACAGAAAAATATGCATTTGTTGGCGCACCCAAATCGCTCGCCGAGATGAAGGCGGATCGCATTGAGTTCTCTCATGGTTATTTTGAAGGAAGTGCAATTGATCGCCTTGAAATTTACGACGACGGCATAGTAATATCTTCGCGATCAAGCACAGATTTTATCGATAGATTTCTCGATGACATGCTTCGGTGGGCCGTCAGCGAATTAGGCATTTCTGTGGTGAATAACCGAACGGTAAATCGCGTCTATGAAAGTTCTCTGATTATCGAAGCTGATGAGAAAATTCTTACACCACTCAAGGCACTAGAAGAGACCGCGACTCTAATCCAAAGTCACCTTCTAGAAGCATCAGGGATGAATGTTCCTTACTATCCTTCGGGGTACATCATCGCGGCAGATCATTCGAAAAACCCGCAACTAAAACCCGCTCTATTTCGCCTTGAACGCAGGTTCGCGTCTGAATTTGAGCTTAACCAATTTTATTCGATCGCCCCACTAAGGACCCCACAACATATAGGCGTACTGGAAAAAATTGAGGCTACTTTTCTAACTTCCACCTCTTAGCGGCAGCTTTCCTTGCAATCTCTGACCGCTGTTGCGGTGTCAGCTTGGCCGCCCGCGCCTTGCCGCCCTTTTTGCCAAGCGCCTTGGCAGCGGGGTCTTTACCGTCATCTTCGACAGTATCTTCAATCTCTCCGGTCGCAATCTTGCCAATCATCACAGCAAGCCCAACAGCATCGGCAGGGCGTTTTTCCCCTTTTGGTCCTTTAGGCATTGTCTGGCACCCACAGTACTTGACGCGGCGGGAGTGTGGATGCGATTTTCGCTACAACTTTGAAATCCGCCCGATTGGCCTCTCCCATTGTCTGGACAACCACATCTACGGCGGATTTTTCGGAATCTGCATTCAAGTAGCCGACCTTTGCTGGGACGGCATCTTCCCCGTTTTCAAACAGTTCTACTTTCCATAAAGACATGACGGCTCCTATGCTTTGCGCTAAGCATAACATAGTCACGACGATGGGCGAGGTCAAAATTCAAACTGAGACACTACCTCTAACCGATTTGGCTTAACCGTTTCAGCGTTAAGGCGAGTCAAATCCTGCAACCATTCTTGTGGAACCCTGATGTCGTCGGTGGCGTCGAGGACCTGAAACGCCATGAAAAGCAGCGTAAAGTGGAGTTGGTTAAGAATTGGTCAATTCGGAAATCAATTCAACGCAGCCTGGGATGTGGTGCCGCTTTCTTGATTGCGATGAGCGGAAATCCCCCAAACCGAAACCCTCGTGATTCCATCGAAACCCACCCTGTCGCGGGTCGGATTGATGTTGTTTCTGAGGCCCCATGCCCAAGGGGACGTTGATACTCTTATCGGACAGCCTCAATCGGTCCGTCGGCACGGCCGTTGATGAACTGTTGCACATAAGGGTCTGGTGTTGCGTCCATTTCCGACACTGGCCCGGTCCATTGAATGACCCCGTCATGCAACATGGCGACGCGGTCGGCAATGGCGCGAACCGAGGACATATCGTGGGTGATGGCCATTGCGGTTGCGCCCATCTCGGTGACGATTTCGCGGATCAGTTCATTGATGACACCCGCCATGATCGGGTCGAGCCCGGTTGTCGGTTCGTCGAAAAAGATGATCTCCGGCTCGGCGGCAATGGCGCGCGCAAGACCCACCCGCTTTTGCATCCCGCCAGAGAGTTCGGCAGGAAAGAGATCGGCGGTTTCGGGTTTCAGCCCAACGCGGCGCAGCTTTTCAATGGCGATATCGCGGGCCTCGTCCCTGGGGCGTTTGAGTGATCCTCGCAGCAGCCGAAAGGCTACATTCTGCCAGACGGGCAGGCTGTCAAACAGCGCACCACCCTGAAACAGCATCCCGAAACGCGCCAGAAAGGCATCGCGGGCGGCAGTATCGGCGTCTTGCCCATCGACGGTGATGGTGCCGCGATCCGGATGAACAAGCCCAAGGATACATTTGAGAAGAACCGATTTTCCGGTGCCGGACCCGCCGATTATAACCATGCTTTCGCCTTTGGGAATGGTCAGGTTGACCCCGCGCAACACGCGGTTCTTGCCAAAGCTTTTGTGGACATCGCCAAGTGTGATCATGCCGAAAAGAACACCTCTGTCAGCAGATAATTGGTGGCCAGGATCAGGATCGACGCGGATACCACCGCCGATTTGGT
>JBATDH010000400.1:0-5185 GCA_049663365.1 Albidovulum sp.
TGCGCTGGCTGATCGGGTCGCGGAACGGATACCAGCGCCCGGTCTTGTAGTTGTGCATGGAGATGAGCCGATGCGGCGGCACCACCAGCATTTCCTCGATGATCGCCCGCACCGCCGCCAGCCGCGACGGCCGCCCGGTCAGCAACACCACATCGGCACCAAGATGGTCGATAACCTCGGCCATGTTGCCCAGCACCTTCTGGAACACCTCGCGGGCGATGGCGTCGACGTCTTCGCGCGATGTCGTCAGCGTGACATCGGCCAGTTTCCAGCCCTCGGCCCCGACATCGGCGGCGGCGCTTTCGATATAGGCCAGCATCTCTTCGGACAAACGTGGTTTATGGGCCGGGGACGGGCCGGTTTCTGCGTCACCGTCTGCGTGTTCGACCAGCCCCAGAACCTGGGCGACGGACAGATCAACACGGTCGTATTCGGCGGCGGTTTCGCTGTGCCCGAGGACGGCAACCGCCAGCGGCATCAGGGCGCGAAGCGCGAATTGGCGGCGCTTTTGCACGATCTGCTGATCCTGCCCGCCAATATCCCCGGCAAAAAGTTCGCGCATCTTTTCGCCGACATAGCGGCCCCCCGCCGCCTCGATCGAGGCCTGGAGCCGGGGCAGGATGATGCCGGAGATGACCCGTTGCACCAGATCGTCGCCCGCCACGCGAAAGCCTTCGCGGAAGGTTTGTTCGGGGTGCAGCATCCGGTTGGCCTCGCCCCAATAGGTCGAAATCATCAGGTCGGTGGTGCCGCCGCCGATGTCGATGCAGGCCAGCCGCAGGCTGGGCGTCGCGCTGGCTTGGCCGGTGCGTTTGCGCGGCTTGCCCTTGAGTTCGAGGAAGGCATTGATATTGCCGTCGAATTTTTGCGTCAGCTCGCTGTAAAGGTAGACAAGCTGGGTGCAGCTCGCCTCATCCCATTCGACGATCAGTTCGGGGCGGCGCGAAATGCTGGTATCGCCATCCTTGACCCCGAGGATCGACCAGACCAGCCGCAACGCGCCTTCGGCGCGCGACCGCATGATCGCCTGTTCCTGCACCGAGGTCGCGGTCGGCAAGGTCAGGATGATCCGGTTGAGCCTGCGCGGCAGTTCCGATTGCGCGCGCTTGGAACGCGATCCGGGGTCGTTGACCTGGACCAGGGCGTGAGAAATGATTTCCGCCAGCATGAACCCGAACAGCGCCGAGCGTGAAAAGCGTGGCCGGATGGCGCGGTTCGCCGGTGTCTTGCCCCGCCGCCGCAACCGCCGGGTTTCTTCGTAAGAAACCTGTTCGAGCACATCGCCCTGTTCGTTCAGCAGCCGCATCGCGGCGCGCACCGATTTGGGCAGGTTGTTGGGGTCGAGATGGTCATGGAAACGCCAGTCCTGCTGACGCGCCTCGTCATCCCAGATATAGCGCTTGGGCGAAGACAGGCCCGAGGTCGTTTCCGTACCTTCTTCGCCCTGGATCAGGCGCAGCGCTTCGGGGCCGACCCGGACGAAACCGGGCCACATGAAGGCGTTGCGGCGACCTGATCGGCTGGCATAGCGGTCATCGCCGAATTTCAGTTCGGCAAATTCCACGCGGCTTTCAAAAAGACCTGAATAGTGCAATTCAGGGCGGGAAAGATCGCGGATTTCCAGCGGAAAAGATCGTACAAGATCAATTCGTGATTCACCGGGAAAGCGTTCGATGAGAATGCCGCAGGTGCGCGAATTGCCGATATCAAGGACAAGATCGACATCGACGGGGGTGATGGCGTCGCGTTCGGTGACGGTGTTGACGAACCGCATTTTCGGCGGGGTAACGGCCTGATCGATCAGTTGCAGATAGGCCAGATATCGCGCCCAGTGTTCGAATTGGTGCGGCAGGTTTTCTTCGGAAATGTTGCGTCCCGGACGCTCATGGCGTTTGTAGGCCAGAAACAGTTCTTTCAGCCAGTCCGACACCCAAAGTTGCAGATCGAGCATGACGCCGTCTTCGCCCTCCTCCAGGCGGCGCAGGAACCATCCCATCAGTGCCGGGTCCGAGACCAGGCGGAAATCGCGCGGTTTTTCGGCATCGGCGCGCTGCGGGGCGACATAGTGGCGGCTTTGGTCCTGGGCGATCAGTGTCGTGTCGACGGCAAGCTGTACGCGGTGGGTATGGCCGGTATCGGGGTCGGGTGCGTCTAATTCGACGGTGCGCAACCGCGCCCAGCTTGACGGGCCGGGGTCGAACCGTTCTTCACCCGCGGCCCCGCGTTCGCTTTTGACCCGCAAGACCGGCACCGGCACCCATTTGGCCAGAAACGGCTCCATCGCTGCTGTGGGACGGATGGAATAGGGATCGTCGTCGGCGCGCGATGCCGCCTCGATCTCGGCATCGTCCTCCTCCTTGCCGGTCAGGGGGATAAGCATCCGTTCGGTACGCTCGCCTTCGGCGCTGACGGTGCGTTCGATGAATTTCCATGGCCGCGCCTGCACGTCATCAAGGCAAAAGCCGAAATCGAAGATCTGGATGCCGGTGAAGGGCACCAGTGTCACCTCGTGATGCCAGTTCACCAGTCGCCGAAGCGGTTCTTTTCTATCGGAGATCATCGCGTTCCTGCGTAGTTGAGGGTTGTCGACCAGATATTGCCTTTACCGGTCACGACGCCGCGTTCGAGTTTTGTCTGCTCCCCGTCGCGGATCAAAAGCTCGAATGGTTGTGACACAGAAGTACCGTGGGTGGCAAAAAGCGTGACGGTTACTTTGTAGATTCCGCGATCTGGCGCGACATAAAAGACGTTTTCGACCGGATCGTTGCGCAAATTGTTCTTTCGCGCATTGCTGTCCACATCCAGTTCGCCCTTGCACAGGTTGCGGTTGCGGTACCAGATCGTCTGACCCTGAGGGCATGTGACCGAAAGGTCGAGATCGGCCTTGCTGTTCCAGGCCAGCGAAAATGCCAGATCGCCCTTCGCCGCGCCGGCGCGATTCAGGCGGCTTTCGATTTCGTTACCGGGCTCTGGTGTGGGCGCGGGAAGGACCGCTGGTTCCAGCGGTGCCGGTGGCAGTGGCTGACAGGCCCGGTCGGCGATGGCGATGCGTTTTTCAACCTGGATAATCAAATCCTGCAATTCGCGCCCGCGCGCCTCTTCGCCGTTCTCGGGCATCGGTTCTGCCATGCAAAATGACAGCCAAGCCGGGCCGTTGAGCGCGCAAGGCCGTACCAGAAGCAAGACGATGATCGTGCAAAGGATCGCCAGCAAGAGCCAGCCCAGCAAAAGCAACCAGCGAAGCCAGGATGACCGGTCTGTTACAATTGTCTGTGCGGTTTGCGTCGCGGCTGTGTCGCCCGGCGCGTTGGCCAATATCGTGGGTGCGGCGGCATGTACCGCTTTCTGGGGCCGCAACTTACCTTCTTGCCTGAGATCGGTGGGGACGGCGCGTTGCTTGTCGCTGATCCAGGCCCAGTTGACCAGAACCGGCTGCAATCTGACGCCAGCGTCGTCTTTCACATCGACGACATAGACGTAATCGTCGCCCGGATATTGTACGGCGTTCGCCAATGCCTCGCTCAGCCGCAGATCGTCGGGCGACCCGCTGTCGGCCAGTTTTTCGGCAAGCCCCCGGATGTCGGCGGTCAATTGATCAAGGGTGGCGCGCGCCGAGGATTGATCTTCTTCGCCCAGCGACAGAAGTTTGCGTGCGCGCCCTTCCGTTGCGGCGTACCAGTCATACTGATCGCCATGCGCTGTCGCCACCGGTTCGCCGAAAAGTGCCGCGTGATGGGGGCCAAGCTGGTCACGAGCGGCGTCGGAAATCAACTCAAAAGAGCGTTGTTCACGCATTCCCAGGGCGCTGAGGCCTTCGGAAGATGTGGTGGCGAGGAATGCTTCGAACATGACGTTGCGCCCTAGTTGCCGTTGGTGTTCGGCACGCCGAAATCAGGAAGTGTCGGTACATTTGAGGGTGTCGTTTCAGCAGGGGCGGCGGCGGCTTGCGGGGCTATGGGGCGCAGTATCTGCGGCTGGCAGGGTTCCGAGGTGACATCGACGGTCACACCCGCACCTTCGGCGAAGCGTTTGAGATCCTGGGTGGACAGGGCGAAATTCAGGTTTCTGAGGCCGCCCTGAACGACGAAGGTGTTCACGCCGATGACGCGCCCGCACATGTCAACCAGCGGCCCGCCCGAATTACCCTGCGAGATCGGGGCGGAATGCACGATGGCCAATGTGCCGGGGGTCAGGGATTGTTCGGTGTTGACCGTGCCGTCGGTCACGGTCAGGCCGGGGACTGCCCCGGCGTCGCCCGATTTCAATGCGGCGAATGAGGCATCTGTGCGCAACACGTCGCCCGGATAACCCGCCGCAACGACGCTTTGCAGTTTCAATGTGCCCGTCGGCATCAGCAGCGAGAAATGCCGCGCATTCGCGCCGGGAACCCGCAAGAGGGCGAAATCGGTGCCGGTACTGGCAAAGGGGCCTTCGGTTTTCAGAACCTGCGCCGAATGGAGCGCCCCCAGGGATTTGCTGGTCACATAGATACTGTCCGGTAAGGCCCCATTGACCACATGCAGATTGGTGATGATCAGTTCCGGCGCGATGAAGAACCCCGAACCGGTGCCAAGCCCTTTGGGGGTTTTTGCGATGACCATGACGGTGCGCGATTCGATCGTGTCGAGCAGCGAGGCGCTGTTGATGGCGGTCGAGCCGGGGTCATTGGGATCCCGGTCGGGCACCTGTACACGGGCCGGGTCGGGCGGCAGGGTCGAAATCGGATCGGCGGCGGCCTTTTTGCCGGGGGCGTCATTGGGATTGCCCGGAACCGGTGGCAACAGACCTTCGATGGTGCGTCCGCCGGGCATCAGCAGGGTTCCGTCGGCGCGGCATTGGGCGCCGTCCAGCGCCGCCTGCAGTGCCGCCAGCCGGGTTTCGAGCGAATCGTTGATCTGGCTTGTCACCTCGGCGGCGGCGGCATCATCGACGATATCGGCGCGTTCGACCGGAAAAATCCGTGTTCCGGGCATGAGAAGCCAGGCCAATGTCGCGCCTGCCAAAAGCAGCAGAACAAGGAGCGGAAGCCATTCCAGAACTCTGACCGGTCGGCGCATCGCGGGTTCGGAGGTGCCAGAGGTCATTGGCGTGACTGGTACTGCGCCTGGATTGGCCGTTGCTGGTTGTGGATCGGTCCCGTTGCTATTCGCTGCGGTGGCCGCTTCGGCCGATGACGGCTTTGGGT
>JBATDH010000401.1:0-11549 GCA_049663365.1 Albidovulum sp.
TTCGCGCTGGGAGCGGGTGGAAAAAGCCTATGACGCGATGATCCGCGCCAGGGGCAATGCCGCGCCCGATGCCGTGGCCGCCGTGGCACAGGCCTATGCGGCGGGCGAAACCGACGAATTCATCACCCCCTGCGTGATCGACGGCTATACCGGCGCGCAGGAAGGCGACGGGTTTTTCTGCCTCAACTTCCGCGCCGACCGGGCGCGCGAAATCCTGCTGGCAGTGGGCGAGGACGCCTTTGACGGGTTTGACCGGGGCACACGCCCACATTGGGTGGCAATCCTTGGCATGGTGGACTATTCCAAGACCCATGACGCCTTCATGGCCGCCGCCTACCCGAAACAGGCCATCGTCAACACGCTCGGGGAATGGGTGGCCAAACAGGGCCTGACCCAGTTCCGCATCGCCGAGACGGAAAAATACCCGCATGTCACCTTCTTTCTCAATGGTGGCAAGGAAACCCCGGAGCCCGGCGAAGACCGCTTCATGCCGAAATCGCCCAAGGTGGCGACCTATGATCTGCAACCTGAAATGTCCGCACCTGAAGTCACTGACCACCTCATCACCGCCATCGAAAAGGGCTATGACCTGATCGTGGTGAACTACGCCAACCCTGATATGGTCGGTCATACCGGCATCCTTTCCGCCGCCATCGCCGCCTGCGAAGAAGTTGACCGCGATCTGGCCCGGGTGATTGCCGCGCTGGAAAAGGCCGGTGGGGCGATGATCCTGACCGCAGATCACGGCAATTGCGAAACCATGGTCGATCCCGTTACCGGCGGGCCCCACACGGCCCATACCACCAACCCGGTGCCGGTCGCGCTGATTGGTGGGCCTGCGGGGGCGGCGATGCGCAACGGTCGGCTCGCCGATCTGGCACCGACGCTGCTGGACCTGCTGACATTGCCTCAGCCCCTCGAAATGACCGGCAAGACCCTGATCGCACCGAAATGAACATCCGTCACACGTTGCTGTTGGTCCTGATTCTGGCGCTGCCATGCCGCATGGCGTCCGCCGCCAATCAGACCGCCCTTTCGGCCAATCAGGCGGCGACGGAGCTGCGCGCCACCATCACGGCCTTGCAAGAGGCAACAGCCGGGCGCGACCGGGTTGCCGCCCTGACGCTCACGTTGCAAACCTATGAGACCGGGCTGGCCACGATGCGCGAAGCGCTGCGCCGCGTGACCGTGGAAGAGGCGGCGCTTACCGACATGCTGGACCGCCAGCGCGCCCGCAACGGGCGGCTTTTGGGCGTCTTGCTGACATTGGAAAAAACATCTGTGCCGCTGTTGCTGCTGCACCCTGACGGCGCGCTGGGCACGGCGCGCTCGGGGATGATTTTGTCATCCGTCACCCCCGCGCTTGAGGCCGAAGCCAATGACCTGGCCGGGCGGCTGGATGAGTTGCGCCACCTTCGTGACCTACAACAGGAGGCCAATGCTACCCTGCAAGCGGGATTTCTCGCGGCCCAAGATGCCCGGTCGGCGCTGAGCAAGGCGATGCAGGACCGCACCGACCTGCCGCAGAACTTTGCCAAAAACCCTGCCAGATTGACAGCACTGCTGGCCTCGGCTGACACGCTCGACAGTTTCGCAAGGGGGCTTGCCGAGGCTGAACCGGAGGGCAAAGCCCCTGCCATGAATTTCCTGGCCACCAAGGGCCATTTGCCCTTGCCGGTGCGCGGATATCTCCTGCGACACGCCGGTGAAACCGATGCGGCCGGCATCCGCCGTCCTGGCATCATCGTCGCGACACAGCCCGATGCCATCGTGACGACGCCCATTGCCGCGACGATCCGCTATCGCGGCCCGATTCTCGACTACGGAAATGTGATGATCCTTGAACCGCAATCCGGTTATCTTCTGATTTTCGCCGGGCTCGGTACGGTCTATGGTGAAACCGGTGACATTCTGGCAAAAGGGGCACCAATCGGATTGATGGCCGGTGGTTTGCCGCCGTCGCAATCGGTTTCGACGGAAGTTCAAGAAGACGGTGGCGTCGCGCGCATGGAAACGCTTTACATAGAGTTGAGGCAGGGCAAGACGCCCGTGAACCCCGAAGAGTGGTTCATCCTGGTAGGGGAAGACTGAGAAATGAAGAAATTCGTGATGGCCGCATTGGGCGGGACAGTGGCGGGCGTATTGATGACCACTCAGGTCGCTGGCCCATTGCTTGCCCAGGAGGCCAGCAAAACATCGTCGGTCTATGAACAGCTCGACCTGTTCGGCGATATTTTCGAGCGCATCCGTTCGCAATATGTCGAACCGGTGGATGAAGGCAAACTGATCGAGGCCGCGATCAACGGCATGCTGACCTCGCTTGACCCGCATTCAAGTTATCTGCCCCCGGATGATTTCAAGGACATGCGGGTTCAGACCAGCGGCGAATTCGGCGGCCTTGGGATCGAAGTCACCCAGGAAGAAGGCTTCATCAAGGTCGTTTCCCCCATCGACGGCACCCCGGCCTTCAACGCGGGCATTCTGGCCGGTGATTTCATCACCCATGTCGACGGCGAAAGCGTGCTGGGGCTGACGCTGGATCAGGCCGTCGAACTGATGCGCGGGCCGGTTGGTTCGGAAATCATCGTCACGGTGGCGCGCAAAGGGACGGATGAGCCCTTCGATGTCTCGATCATCCGCGACACGATCAAACTTACCGCAGCCAAGGCCCGGCTGGAAGGCAACACGGTGGTGTTGCGGGTCACCACGTTCAATGAACAGACCTATGACAACCTGGAAGCAGGTCTGAAAAAGGCGGTGGCGGATGCCGGTGGCATGGACAAGGTCAATGGCTTTGTCCTCGATCTGCGCAACAACCCCGGCGGGCTCTTGACGCAGGCGATTTCGGTTTCCGACGCGTTTCTCGACAAGGGCGAGATCGTGTCTACCCGCGGCCGCAACCCCCAAGACAGCGAACGTTTCAACGCCCATATGGGTGATCTCGCCGAAGGCAAAGCTATTGTTGTCCTGATCAACGGCGGCTCTGCCTCGGCATCCGAAATCGTCACGGGTGCATTGCAAGACCACCGCCGCGCCGTCGTGGTCGGCACCAAATCCTTCGGCAAGGGTTCTGTCCAGACGATTGTCCCCTTGCGCGGCGAAGGCGCGATGCGGCTGACGACGGCACGCTATTACACGCCTTCGGGCCGGTCGATTCAATCCTTGGGGATTTCGCCCGACATCGTGGTCGAACAGCCCAGACCCGATCCCAATGCCGCCGCCGAACCGGAAACCGAAGCATCGGTGGCCAAGCGCAGCCGGTCCGAGGCCGATTTGCGCGGCGCAATCACCAATGATTCCATGACCGAGGATGAAAAACGCGTGCTTCAGGAAGAACAGAAGAACGCCGAAGATGCCGCCAAATTGCGAGTTGATGATTATCAACTTGCCTATGCCATCGACATCCTCAAGGGATTGTCGGCGATCCAGCCGGTCAAGTGATCAGGGGGGCCGGGCAACCGGCCCCGCATGGCCCCCGAATGCACCCCGAAGATATCGCCCGTTTGCCCTATCGGCCCTGTGTCGGCGTCATGCTGATCAATAAGGATGGTATGATTTTTGCGGGTCAGCGGCTCGACAGCACGGTGCCCGCCTGGCAGATGCCACAAGGCGGGATCGACGACGGCGAAAAGCCCCGCGCCGCTGCACTGCGCGAGTTGTGGGAAGAAACCGGCGTCACTGAAGACATGGTGGCGTTTGTCGGCAAGACCCATCACTGGGTCACCTATGATTTGCCGGGTGACCTGGTGGGCAATATCTGGGGCGGCAAATATCGCGGCCAAAGACAGCGCTGGTTCCTGTACCGATACCTGGGGCGCGACGATCAGATCAACATTGCCACCGAACATCCCGAATTTGAAAAATGGCGCTGGATCGGTGCGGACGAGATGCTGGCCGCCATCGTCCCGTTCAAGCGGGCCGTCTATGATCAGGCCATCAAATCATTCAGGGCCTATCTGGCTTGAATCGCTATTACCCGATGAGGTCGGATCAGCGCGCCGACGGCGGTGCCAGCGACCCCCTAAGACGCAATTCCACGGCCAGTTCCACGGTTTCAGCAGAGCCATTCCCCTGCACCATCCAGACCAGTAACTGGGCCGCACGATACCCCATTTGCCGGTGCGGAACGTGAACGGTCGTCAGGCCCGGAACGGTTACCTGGGCCAGTTCGATATCATCAAACCCGGTGATCGAAACCTTACCTGGAACATCAACACCCATCTCGCGTGCACGCCGCATCGCCCCGACCGCCAGCACATCGTTGCCACACAGGACCACCGTCGGTCGAAGCGGGCGCGTCATCAGGGTTGCAAAGGCGTTCGCGCCGTTCTCGATCCCATAGGGGGTTTCGATGACCGGCAGACTATTGCCGTCAAGACCCGCCGCAGTCATCGCATCCCTGACGCCCTGAACGCGCGCACGCGCACGGTCGTTTGCTGCAACAGGTGCTGAAATCATCGCAAACCGCCTGTGCCCCTGTTCGATCACTTCGCGAACCAGCGCCTGCATCGCCATATAGTTGTCAAATCCCACTGACGGCCGGTCAATTGCCCGGTCCAACGCCCACGCGACAAGTATCGGTATCCGCCGCGCCGCAAGGAAACGATAAATTCGTTCATCCCTGTCGTGCCCGATCATCAGCAACCCATCAGCACCCCGCGCAACGAGGGCGTGAATTTGCTCCTCTTCCTGATCGGGATTGTAGGACGAACTGGCGACCAGAAGCGTGAACCCATTAACCCGAAGCTCATCCTGAAAGGCTTGCAGCCCGCGCGCGAAGATGGCGTTTTCCATCGTCGGAATGATGGCACCAATTGTGTTGGTTCGCCGCGAAGCCATAGCCTTTGCCCCGAAGTTCGGCGAATAGCCAAGGTCGCGCACCACCGCGAGCACTTTGGTTCGGGTGGGTTCGGCGACTTGATCCGGGAAATTCAGCGCCCGAGAGACCGTCGCCGTTGAAACACCTGATCGGGCGGCGACATCATGCAACGTGGGCGTCAGGATTTTGGCTGTCATGCAGTTTCTTTCACTTGGCGCTCACATGGAACGGAACTTCCTAGCCATGCGTCAAAGTCCGGACAATAGATGAGCCAGCGACAATGTAAAGGCTTGCACAACCACAATGTAAAGGCTTACAAGGCGGCGCGGGAATCAATCTTGGCATTGGAGCCACAGGTATTGCGACGCCGGGATCAAATTGGCGGGTCATCTGGATATGGCACGAGACTATCTGAAGAAAGCGATACTCACGTCAACATCCAGCGCCTTGGACGTGCACAGGATCGTTCAGGATATCTTGACGGACATCGAGGCGGGTGGTGATATCCGCGCACTCGAATATGCCGCCAGGTTCGACAAATACGACGGCCGGATCGTCCTTACACCCGAAGATATCGCTGTGGCGACAGCGCTGGTGCCGGAAAAGCTGAAGGCCGACATCCGGTTTGCCCATGACAATGTGCGCCGCTTTGCCGAGGCGCAAAAAGCCACCGTCAAGGATATCGAGATCGAGGTGGTGCCGGGCCTGATCGCCGGTCAAAAGGCGATTCCGATTGATGCGGCGGGCTGCTATGTTCCGGGCGGGCGCTATAGCCATATCGCCAGTGCCATCATGACCGTCACCACCGCCAAAGTGGCCGGATGCAAGCATATCACAGCCTGTTCACCGCCCCGCCCCGGCATCGGCGTTGCCCCGGCCATCGTCTATGCCGCGCATATCTGCGGGGCCGATACGATCATGGCCATTGGCGGTGTGCAGGGTGTGGCGGCAATGGCCTTTGGGCTTTTCGGCCTGCCCAGGGCCAATATCCTAGTCGGCCCCGGCAATCAGTTCGTGGCCGAGGCCAAGCGCATTCTTTTCGGTCGCGTCGGTATCGACATGATTGCCGGACCGACCGACAGCCTGATCCTTGCCGACAGGACCGCCGATACGATGATCGTCGCCACCGACCTCGTTGGGCAAGCTGAACACGGCTATAACTCGCCGGTCTGGCTTGCCACCGATCACCGGCCACTGGCAGAAGAGGTGATGCGGCTTGTGCCCGACCTGATCGCCGATCTGCCCGAGGTGAACCGTGAAAATGCCACCGCCGCGTGGCGCGATTATGCCGAAGTTATCCTTTGTGCCGACCGCGAAGAAATGGCGACGACATCAGATGTCTATGCGCCCGAACATCTGACCGTTCAGGCCCAGGACCTTGACTGGTGGCTTGACCGGTTGACATGCTACGGGTCACTTTTCCTTGGCGAGGAGACGACCGTCGCCTTTGGCGGCAAGGCCAGCGGCACCAATCATGTCTTGCCGACCTCCGGCGCGGCGTCCTACACAGGCGGGCTTTCAGTTCACAAATACCTGAAGATCGTGACCTGGCAGCGCGCCACCCGCGATGGTGCCAGGCCGGTTGCCGAGGCCACCGCGCGGCTTTCCCGGCTGGAAGGAATGGAAGGCCACGCCCGATCTGCCGATGTCCGGCTGGCCAAATATTTTCCGGGCGAGGTCTTTGACCTGACGTCGAATGGCTGACCCTCCCCTGAAACTGGACATTCTGCGCCGCTTGAACCCGCTGACGTGTCAGAAATGGACGTTTACGAACGGGGTTAGCTTACAGCGATTCTACATTTGTCGCTGTCTCAGCGTTGCTTTTCTCTTTTTCACGGGCAGGCCTATGGAGAAGGAGTTGACGATTCCGCGCATGAAAGTGGAAACCGCCCCGCGAAACAGAGCTGACCTTCGTCGCGCAGACACTGAGCGTGATATTTGGCTCCGGATCACAAGACTTTGCCGTACATGCGTTCGGATGTCGCGCCTGGGTCATCCGGTCGGCGTTCTGTAAGTTCTATTTTCGCCACTCATCAAACCATTCGCGCAGCGCCTCGGCAACGAAGATCACCGGTCCGCCGTTCGGTTCATCGGCGCGAAACTGGCAGCGCCAGGGCAGTTCCAAAGCCGTTGGGCCGAGAGGGATCGCCTTAATGCGGCCCGATGACAGATAGGGGGTCAGCGTCCATTCGGCGAGAATACTCGTCCCTCGTCCTGCGGCGACGAGTTCGACGATCGCCTCTGGCGGTTCGGCGGTTGCAGTCCAGCGAGGGTAGCGGCCTTCCGGACGGAAGATGCGGGCAAATTCCTGATCCGGGGCCGGGATCTTTGTAAAGGTGATGAACTTTTCGCCCTCAAGATCGCTTCCCCCGATTATTTCCTTGGCCGCCAGGGGGTGGTCCGGCGCGCAGATAAACATGAGACGGTCGAGGAACAGCGGCACGAAATTGCAGCCTGGCCTGTTCATATTGCCCGAAACGATTGCGATGTCGATTTGCCTGTTAAGTATGTCGGGCGTAGCGTCCGCACCTGGATTGCCCATAATCTGGACGCTGATACGCTCGGCGCGCTTTTCGAGAAAATTTAGGAAATCTGGAAGCCAATAATAGGAGGTGTAGGTTTCCGTTGCCAACCGTACGACGTGGTCGACTTCCTCGTTCATCCGTCGGACCTCGTCCTCGACGGTCTGAAGCTCATTAAGCAGCCGCTCGCTGACCTCGGCGAGGTATTCGGAGGCTGCGGTCATCCGCAGCCGTTTGTGCATGCGCTCAAAGAGCGGGACACCGAGTCGGCGTTCAGCCTCCTTGATCCGGTGCGACAGGGCCGATGGGGTCAGGCCCAGTTCATCAGAGGCATCGGTGACGCGGCCCGTGCGACCGATGGCGCGGATCATCTGGAGATGCTTGATGTCGAGGCGAGGTCCGGGCATGGTCTGTGTGAATTTCTTTCATCAAAAGCCACCATAATCGAGTTTGATTTTCATTCAAGCGCGATGAATGCTCACCCACAACAAACATTGGGAATCGCCATGAACGAGATGCCACGACCGAACTCAGCACGCCGGGCCGATCAGCTTTTTCACGTCCACGGTCAGACCAACATGCGCGCCCATGCCGAACACGGACCGACCGCAATGGCCGTCAGCGGCGATGGCGTCCGCATTCTGACCGATGAGGGGCAGAGCCTGATTGACGGGTTTTCGGGGCTTGGCTGTGTGTCGCTCGGCTACCACAATGAACGCCTGAGCCAGGCCGCGAAGGCGCAGATGGACACCCTGCCCTTCGCGCCGACCTTCTACGGGCGTTCGCATCCCAAGGTGGCCGAATTGGCCGAGCGCCTGACCTCGATCGCCGCAGTACCGTTCGAGAAGGTGATGTTTCAGTGCTCGGGCTCGGAAGCGAACGATTCGATGATCAAGTTCATCTGGGCGCGCAACATCGCCTGGGGCGAGCCGCAGCGGCGCAAGATGATTTCGCGCTGGCGTGGTTATTACGGCAACACGGTCGCAGCGGTCGCACTGTCGGGGCAGCCACACATGCATGCGGGCTTTGGCCTGCCGATGGACGATTTCCTGAAACTTTCGACACCCAACTACTATCTGAACAGCTTGGACGGCGAGACCGAGGAGGAATTCTCGGCGCGGATGGCCGAAGAATTCGAGCAGACAATTCGAGACGCAGGTCCGGAGACGATCGCCGCGTTTTTTGCCGAGCCGATGCAGTCGGGCGGCGGCGCGATCCGGCCTCCGAGAGGCTATTGGTCGGCGATGCAGGCGGTGATCCGCAAATATGGTATCCACTTCCATGTCGACGAAACTGTCTGCGGGTTCGGACGCACGGGGCACATGTGGGGGGCGCAGGCTTTCGACCTGGTGCCGGATAGTACGACCTGCGCCAAGGCGCTTACCGCCGCGTTCTTCCCGATGTCGGCGATCATGTTCCGGCAGGATTTCGCGGATGACTTGATGAAGACGTCCGACACATCGAGCGTTCTCGGTCACGGCTACACCTATGCCGGACATCCGGTGGGTGCGGCGGTCGCGCTTGAGGCGCTGGCGATCTACGAGGAGATTGGGCTCGTCGACCATGTCCGCAGGGTCTCGCAGCCATTTCTGACGGGGTGCGAGGCGCTTCTCGATCACCCACTGGTGGGCGATGTGCGGGGCATTGGGCTTTTCTGCGGCATCCAACTCGTTCAGGACAAGGCTACGCGCGCGCTCTTCGATCCGAAGCTAGGCATTGGGCGGCAGGTGCAGGACCGCGCCCATGCGCGCGGACTCTATCTGCGCTCGATCGCGCCGGACCGCATCAGCTTCATGCCGCCGCTGATCATCAACGAGGACGAGATCGCCGAGGCAACCGCGATCCTGAAGGCGGCGCTCGACGATGTCTGGGAAGAGGTTCGGGGACGAGCCTGACCCGCATCCAAAAAACGCAGCCAAGGGGGAAAAATGACCGATATAACCGAAACCTCGTCCCAAGCACTCCGCTACGGCACGGCTGACCTTTTCGAAACTGATATGTACCCGATCGACAGTCAGGGCAGCGACGGATATGCGGCTCTGCTGGCAAGGGCACGCAACGGCCTGAATGGGGTCAATTGCGCGCAGCTTACCGCGTTTATCCGACCTAGGATTGTCGCCCGCATGCAGGCCGAAGCCGAAGCCCTGGCACCGACGGCGACCTACACCAAGGCCAGTCTGAATCCCTATTTTTCCGAACCGCCGAAAGGCGCACCAGAGGGCCATCCCTTACGTCGCTTTGCGCTCCGCCGTCATGGCATGGTAAGGGCACATCGTTTCTCGCGTAACGGTGTGATCTGGTCAGTATTCCAGAACCCGGACCTGTGCCGGTTCGTGGCCGACGCGCTCGGCTACGACCGGCTTTATACCTACCGCGACCCCTATGCGAGCGTGAACATCAACGTGCAGCCTGAGGGTTGCGAATTCGCCTGGCATTTCGACAACAATGTTTGGCCAGTTGAAAGACCTGTGGAAGGCAAGCGCAATTGCTCCGTCTCCAAAATCAACCTAACATATCGAGAACTGTGGTGAGCCGGTCGGGGTTCGAACCCGAGACCTACTGATTAAAAGTCAGTTGCTCTACCAGCTGAGCTACCGGCCCCATCACAGGGCGTCTCTTTAGAAAGCCCGCCCTTGGCGGTCAAGGCCTAATCCGCGCAACCGCGTCATCCACTGGCAAATGCGCCACGAAATGCGTATATCGCAGCCCATGAAGAACGCATCCGACAAATCCGGCCTGAAGTTCATGAAGATGCACGGCGCGGGCAATGACTTCGTGATCATCGATTCACGGGGGCGCGAAGCCGTGACCACGCCTTCGCTGGCCGCCGCAATCGGCGACCGGCATCGGGGTATCGGCTTTGATCAGCTTGCTGAAATCCGTGATGATCCCACCGCCGATTACCGGCTGGATTTCTGGAACAGGGATGGCAGCCGGGCGGGTGCCTGTGGCAATGCCTCGCGCTGTGTGGCCGATGTGATGATGGCCCAGCTTGGGCGCAACGACGTTGCTTTCACCACTGAACGCGGCCTGCTGGCCGCCTGCCGCCGTGCCGACAGTCTGGTCAGCGTCAATATGGGGCCACCGGTGCTTGACTGGGCGGCGATTCCGCTGACTGAACCTGTTGACCCTCTGCATCTGCCAATACACGGCGATCCTGTCGCCGTCGGCATGGGCAACCCGCATTGCGTCTTTTTCGTTGCCGATGCGGAAGCGATTGACCTAGTACGCCAAGGTGGCGCGACGGAACACAGCCCGCTGTTCCCCGAGGCGACCAATGTGGAATTTGCCGCCCGGACAGGCCCTGACCGGCTCAGAATGCGGGTTTGGGAACGCGGTGCGGGGATTACCCTTGCCTGCGGCTCAGGAGCCTGTGCTGTGGCCGTGGCCGCACACCAACGCGGGCTGACGGGACGGCAGGTGACGCTCGATCTCGATGGCGGCACGCTGGAGATTGACTGGCGCGACGATGGCGTCTGGATGACCGGCCCCACGGCGCATGTTTTCGACGGCTCGCTGACAGCCGATTTCCTAGCGCGCCATTCATGAGTGCGCCGATATTTTCAACGCTGGGCTGCCGTCTCAACGCCTATGAAACAGAGGCGATGAAGGAACTGGCCGAGGGGGCGGGGATCACGGACGCGGTGATCGTCAACACCTGCGCCGTGACCGCCGAAGCCGTGCGCAAGGCCAAGCAGGAGATCCGCAAACTGCGCCGCCAAAACCCCGCAGCCACGCTGATCGTCACCGGCTGTGCCGCCCAGGTGGAGCCCGAAACCTTCGCCGCCATGCCCGAGGTTAGCCGTGTCATCGGCAATACCGAAAAGATGCAGCCCGTGACCTGGGCGGGCCTGAATGTGCCCGACCTGATCGGCACAACCGAACGTATTCAGGTGGATGACATCATGTCGGTCACCGAAACCGCCGGACATCTGATCGACGGCTTTGGCCGCCACCGCGCCTATGTGCAGGTGCAAAACGGCTGCGATCACCGCTGCACCTTTTGTATCATCCCTTACGGCCGCGGCAATTCCCGCTCGGTCCCTGCCGGGGTGGTCGTCGATCAGATCAAGCGACTGGTCGACAAGGGGTTTCTGGAGGTTGTCCTGACCGGTGTCGATCTGACATCCTGGGGGGCCGATCTGCCGGGGATGCCACGGCTTGGCGACCTGGTTCTGCGTATCTTACGGCTGGTGCCCGATCTACCC
>JBATDH010000402.1:0-6100 GCA_049663365.1 Albidovulum sp.
GGGCATGACCCGCCCCTGAACCGCCTCGCCGTCCTCTTCGGCGGCGGCCACCGAGATTAACCCGATGGCCCCAATGGCAATGGCCATCAAGACCCCCGCCGTCGACCGGCCGCCAAACAATTCACCCAGCCCGCGAAACGGCAGGCCCAGCAAGAAAAGCACCTCGACAACCACCATCACCGGCAAGAACAGCCGCAACAGCCGCAACACCAGGCGCGGCACGACGATATCTGCCAGCTCGCCCAGCACCGCCAGCCCAAGCCCGAACGCCGTGCCGTTCAAAAGCCAGATCACGATGTCCTCGCGCAGCAGTTGCTCAAGAAAATCAAGGCCGACCAGCATCAGCAATTCCGCACTCAGCAGCATCACCGCCCAGACGATGCCGACAAACAACAGCGCCGCCAGCGATTTCAGCGCCAGCGCCCAGGACACCGCGAACAGCGTCGGATAGTGCCGCCAGTCACCATCCGCACGATCCGCTGCAATCAGGAAGGGGACCGGCAATGTTGTCAGGCAAAACGCCACCAGCAGCGGGCTTGCCGCCGCGATCACGCCAAAGGTTTCACTGTATCTGAGGCTGGCCCAGGCCATCATTCCGGCGACCGGCACCGCAATGGCCGCCGCAGAAAGCATCGCGGCACGCAATTGCCCGAGGCGAAACAGCAACAGCAGCACGCCACAGAATGCCAGCGCCAGCATGGTCAGGAACAGCCCGGCCAACGACATGCCCTCGCCCCAGACCTCGACCGCTGCCCAGACGCTCAGCCCCGCCAGCGCCCCCAACCCCGCGCGCAGCACCCGTTCTGTCACTGCCTCATTCATCGCCCGCCTCCGCCTCTGCACCAAGAGCGCCGCCGCCATAAGAGGCCGCAGCGCGCCGGAGTTCAAGGCGCAATGGGTCGCGGGCAGATGTCAGAAATCGGTGGGTGCGCCGCCTTCGGATTTGCGCCGCGCCACGAAATCGCGCAGTTCCTCGTGAATCGCCTCATCCAGCGGCGGGGCCTCGAAATCGGCGAGGATCGCCTTGAAGATGTTATGGGCGCGCTCTGCCGTCCAGACCGATCCGTCCAACTCCCAGGCCTCAAAATTGCGCCAGTCGCTGGCGATCGGGGCATAGAACGCCGTAGCGTACCGGTCCTGGGTGTGCTGGCAGCCGAAATAATGCCCCTCGGCACCAACCTCTTCTATCGCCGACAGGGCGATATCGTCGGGCGTCGTGGCGGTAATCTCGGGCTCCATATAGCGCTGGATCATCTGGAGAATTTCGCAGTCCATGACAAATTTTTCCGGGGACGCGATCAGCCCGCCTTCCAGCCAGCCTGCGGCATGATAGACCATGTTGGTGCCTGACTGCACCGCCGCCCAGAGAGAATTGGAGGTTTCCCACATCGCCTGCCCGTCCGGGACGTTGGCCGCACAGACCCCTGACGAGCGGATCGGCAATTTGTAGAACCGCCCCATCTGGCCGGTCATCTGGGTGGCGCGCATGTATTCGGGGGTGCCAAAGGCGGGTGCGCCCGATTTCATATCGACATTCGAGGTGAAGGTGCCAATGGCACAAGGCGCGCCGGGGCATTCGTATTGCAACAGCGCAATCGCCGCCAGCGCCTCGGCAATCGACAGCGTCACCGCCCCCGCCATCGTCACCGGTGCCATCGCGCCCGCCAGCGTGAAGGGTGTCACCACCACCACCTGCCCCGCCCGCGCCAGCCTCAGCGCCCCGTCGATCATCGGGAAATCGTGCTTCAGCGGCGAAACCGAATTGATATTGGTATACATTTGCGGCTTGGCGCGGAACTCCTCATGGCTCAGACCCGCCGCGATCCGCACCATTTCCATCCCGTCCTCGACCCGCTCCTTGCCCAATGAGTAGGCATGGCAAACCTTGTCGGTCAGAACCAGCTTTTCATAGATGCAGTCAAGATGGCGCACCGAGGGGTGGATGTCGATCGGTTCGACCGGATAGCCCCCTGCGAAATGGATGCAGTTGAAATACTGCGTCAGCTTGATGAAATCGCGAAAGCCCCCCATGAAGCCCGACACCTTGCCTCGCTCCAGGTCCCAGTAATTGGGCGGCGAGGAGACGTTGCCAAAGAGGATATGCTTGCCGCCCATCGGCAGGGCACGGGCCGGGTTGCGCGGGGTGATGGTGTATTCGGCGGGCGCGCGGGCCAGCATTTCCATGACGAAATCTTCGTCCATCCGCACGGTATTGCCGTCAATCCTGCACCCGGCGCGGCCCAGTATCTGCAAGGCTTCGTCATTCAGAAAGCGGATGCCGATGTCTTTCAATATCCGCATCGCACCATTATGGATCGCGGCCACACCGTCGGCATCCAGCGGTTCAACCGGCCGGTCGCGGTTGACCGGTATCCGCCAGGACATCTGATCAATCGCATGGGTTCCGGCCCGGTCGGCATGTCCGGCCCTGCCTCCGGCGCGCCTGCGTTTCTGATCGTCGGCCATGTCACATTCTCCCCGCGCGATTTTGTCCAGCATTGTGCCGGACGCGGCAGCATTCGCCCCGTTAAGCGACGCGTTCATGTCGTTTTTGGTGTCGGATTTCAGGATTTCAGCGGGGCTACCTTGTCCAGCCATGCCGGCAAATGGCCAATATCGGGCAACACCACGTCGGCCAGATCGGCCAGATCGGCGGCCTTGGCGATGCCGGTCAGCACCCCCACCGTGCGCATCCCCGCCTGACGCCCGGCCAGCAGATCATGGCGGCTGTCGCCCACCATCGCCACCGATGCCGGATCAAGCCCGACCTGCCGGGCAAAGGCCAGCAACGGCGCCGCATCGGGTTTGGCCCCATGGCCACTGTCGAACCCGGCGATGAAATCGAAAAGCCCCCCTACGCCCGCCGTCTTCAGATGCGACCGGGCCGGTGCCTCGCCATCATTGGTGGCCAGTCCCAGCTTCAACCGCCGCGCCGACAGCTCGGTGAACAAAGGCAACAAAGGCGTCGCCTCGACCAGATCCGCCCCCAGCGCCAGTTGGTTCATATCGGCGACCAGCCGGTCAAGTTCCATACCCGGCAGATGCGGCAGCATCAGCGCGGCAATCTCGGAAACGGTATGGGCAATCACCGGGCTGCCCGGCACGAAATCGCCACTGGCCATGTCGTAACCGATCACCGCGCCCAGCACCGTGGCCGAGGCACCGTTTTCCGCCGCCAGCTTTTCCAGCAACCGCCGCGACCAGCCGCCCCAGGTGGCGCGGAAATCGAACAGGGTGCCGTCCTTGTCAAAGATCAATCCGAGGGTATCGTGCATTCGCTCTCTCGCAGAATTGGGTTTTTGGGGGATGGGCTTGGCCGCACCAGACCGTCAGGTCCAGCAGACCTCCGCACCGCCGGGCAACGCCCCCCGCGCGGCCATCGGCACGTCATAGGCCAGATCGTTATCGTCGCAAAATCTGATGACCCAGGCGTCATTGGTCAGGATGTAATCGAGCACCGAACCCAGAAATTCCGGCTCGCCCGCCCTTTGGCGCAGCTCATCCGCGCCAGAACCGCTCGCGCCCATAAATCCGCCCAGCATGTCTTCCTGACTGACCAGCCAGGCCAGCGCCTTCAGCGCCACAGTCTCGGCGAAATCCTGCCCCGCTACCATATCGTCACCAATTCGTTACCCCGGCGGAAAGCTTTTCTTAACCATTGCGAAGAAATGATGAGCACAAGGATCGCACAAGTAAAGCGGGCGGAGCATTCGGTGGCCGGAAAAATTCTCATAGTGGATGATGTCGCGACCAACCGCATCGTGCTGAAGGTCAAACTCGCTTCGGCCTTTTATGAGACAATTCAAGCGACTGGCGGTGCCGAGGCGATCCGGCTGGCGCGGCAATTGCGACCGGGAATGGTGCTTTTGGATGTCGAGCTTCCCGATATCAGCGGGATCGAGGTGTGCCGAATCCTCAAATCCGACCCCGTGACCCGCGACATCCCCATCGTGATGATCACCGCCTTTCGCGACATCGGCCGCAAGATGGAAGCGTTGGAGGCAGGCGCGGAAGAGGTTTTCTGGAAACCGCTGGATGAACTGGTGCTGCTCGCCCGGTTGCGCAGCCTGATCCGTGCGCGCGAAACCGCCGAACAGCTTGGCCTGCGCGACGGCACCTACCGCGAGCTTGGCTTTGCCGAACCTGCCACCGGGTTCGAGGGGCAGGCGCTGGTCGGGCTGATCGCCGCAAGGATCGACATCGCCGCGGGCTGGAAACGTGGCCTGCAACCTTTCATCCAGGACCGCATTCTGCCGCTCGAGCGTGAGGCGGTTCTAACCAGGATGCAGACGCATCCGGTGCCCGATGTGTTTGTTGTGAACGCCGATCTCGAAGGTCGCGGCGACGGGTTGCGCCTGTTGTCGGAACTTCGCTCGCGCCCCGAAACCCGCTATTCGGCGGTCTGTGTGGTTTTGCCCGAAGATGCCGGCGAAACCGCCGCCATGGCGCTTGACCTCGGGGCCAGCGACCTGATCGAAGCCCGTGCAGACCCCGCAGAAATGGCCCTGCGCATTCGCACCCAGATCGCCCATAAACGCCAGTCCGACCGTCTGCGCGCCTCGCTGGAAACCGGCCTGCGGCTGGCCATGGTCGATCCGCTGACCGGGTTGCACAACCGCCGCTATGCCCTGCCGCATCTGGCGCGCATCGCCGCCCATGCCCGCGATACCGGCCGGCAATTCGCCGTCATGGTGCTGGATCTCGACCGTTTCAAATCGATCAACGACACTTTCGGCCATGCCAGCGGCGACGCTGTTCTGGTCGAAGTCGCCGCACGGCTGACCGCCAATCTGCGTGCCGTCGATCTGATCGCCCGCATCGGCGGCGAGGAATTTCTGGTGGCCCTGCCCGACACCACCCCCGAGGCCGCCCATGCCACCGCCGAACGCCTGCGCCGCAAGATCGGCGACACGCCGGTTCTGCTGCCCGCCGGGCGCGGGTCGGTCAATCTGACGCTCTCCATCGGGTTGACCGTCGCGTCCGGCGCGGCCTTGACGGACATGCCCATCGACGATCTGATCGGGCTTGCCGACACCGCCTTGCTCAACGCCAAATCCGACGGGCGCAATCAGGTCACGGTCGCCAGGACCGCCGCCTGAGCGCAGATCGCACCCTGACCTGTAGCGGCGACGCCCCTAATGCGACCGGGATTTTCCACGCCCCCCGTCTTTGGCATCAGCTTCAAGCCGATCGGCAAACGCGGCCCGCTCCTGCGGTGTCATGGCGGACAGCCGCTCAAGCAGCAGGCCGCGGCCCGTATCCATCCAGTCCGTCATTCTTTGGCTTTGTCCGGCCAGAATTTTCCTGGCCGCCTCGGCATCCCAAGGATCGGCGCGCAATGCGGCGATCAGATCGCCCATGTCCCGGCCCATATCCTTGCGCATGTCGCGAAAGCCCGGATTTGCCGCCAGAAAGGCCCTGCGCAGCGCTTTGCGATCCTCTTTCGACAAGGCCTCGGTGAACGGGCCAAAGCCGATGTCGCGCGCCGATTCGTCCCCGCCATGCCGGTGCTGCCGTACCGCCCCGCCGACGACAACACCCACAACCAGCAGGTTCAGCGCCAGCGACAGAACCAGCACCAGCCTGGTCCATTTGCTGCAACCGCCCGCCCCAGCCGTTTCAATCTTCGCCACGTTCAACCCTCCGATCCATCGAGAAAGGCGGAAACTTCCGCCTCCGGCAGCAATTCGACCGATGCGGCATTGGTGCCCGTCAAACCCGATGTCAGCCCGTCGAGCCCCACCCCGCCGACAAAGCCGATCCACAGCCCCGCACAGGCCGCCGTGGCCAGACCGCCAATACCACCCCAGCCGCCAATCGCTGCCAGTATACGCGCCATCAGAGGGGCGGGGGCGGGGGTGGCGCGCATCCGAATCTCGGCTTGCGCCGCCGCCATCACCCGCGCCATCAGCGCATCGGACGGCTCCGGTGCCGCCGATCGTGCCGCGACAAACAGGCTTTCCAGCCGGTCATCGCCCTTTGCGTTGTCAGTCATGTTCATACCCCAATTCCTCATGCATTCCGCCCAGCGCCGCCACCAGGGCGCGTTTGCCCCGCGCTATCAGGCTCTCAACCGCCTCGGTGCCAATCTCCATAATCT
>JBATDH010000403.1:0-21889 GCA_049663365.1 Albidovulum sp.
TCTCGGGCGTTATCCCGACGGGCTTTTCGCCGATGTGGCGGGTCAGCGGCTTGCGGCGATTGACGCGGCGCGCCGCGATGCGGTTGCCGCCGAGGAACGGCAGGCCTGGGAACGGGCGCTGCGCACCAACACGGTCGAGGGATTTCGGAATTACCTGACAAAATACCCCAACGGCGCCTTCGCCGATGAGGCCCGCATTATCATCGAGGAACAAACTGTAAATGCGGGGAACGAGGCGGCGCGCGCTGCCGCCGAGGCCGAAGAGGCGAGCCTGAACCTCAACCCGCTGATCCGTACCCTGGTGGAAAGCCGGCTGGCGGGGCTGGGCCTGCAACCCGGTGCCGCCGATGGCAGTTTCGACGACAATACCCGCCGCGCCATCCGCCGCTATCAACAGGCGCGCAATCTGCCGGTTACGGGCTATCTGACGCGCCAGACCCTGGTCGGGCTGATGGCTGGAGCGCTTTAGGCGGGCTGTCGCGCGCCCTATCCCCGGTGTCGGGGTTGCGCTTTCTCGCTCGCCACGCGTGAAAGTCAAGGGCGGAGAGTTTCAGTGAGCCAGATCAAAGGCTAAACGCTGTAAACCGATTTTTAACCCGAGCCGCCGACAATCCCCTCATCAAGTGCAATAGGCTACATTTCGTGGGTTGATCAAAACTCCCAACCAGATATGCTCGATAGAGGAGGCCCATGAATGCGCGATTCAATGAGTTCTATCGAGTTTTGCGCGGGTGCCGGCGGGCAGTCGCTCGGGCTCGAACTGGCAGGGTTTGATCACAAATTGCTCGTCGACAATGATCCACATTGTTGCGAAACGCTTCGGCTGAATCGCCCGGACTGGAATGTCCAGCTTGAAGATATGCGGGAAGTCGGCGCAACGGACTTCAAAGGTGTGGACCTGTTCGCCGCCGGCTTGCCCTGTCCACCTTTTTCGGTTGCAGGCAAACAACTGGGCGAAAAGGATGAGCGCAATCTGTTTCCCGAAGCCTTGCGCCTGATCAACGAATCCCAGCCGAAATTTGTCCTGATCGAAAATGTAAGGGGATTTTTGGACCCGGTTTTTTCCGACTACAGAACCCTTCTGCGGGGCCAGTTGAAAAAACTCGGTTACGACGTCGACTGGATGCTGCTCAATGCCTCGGACTTTGGCGTTTCGCAATTGCGCCCCCGTGTGGCGATTGTCGCAGGACGAAGGGGCTATTTTGCTAATTTCAGCTTTCCCAAACCCTCGGCCACGCCCGCACCGAACGTCGGTGCGCTGCTTTACGATCTTATGGCCGAGAACGGTTGGCGAGGCGCAAAAGAATGGGCAAATGCGGCGAACGGTATTGCGCCAACTATCGTTGGCGGCTCCAAGAAACATGGCGGCCCCGACCTCGGTCCAACACGTGCGCGCAAGGCTTGGCTTAATTTCAACGTCGTCGGGACGACAATTGCCGAATTCGCACCCGACGCCGATTTCAACGGCTTGCCAAGATTGACAACGCGCATGGTTGCGCGAATCCAGGGGTTTCCTGACGACTGGCAATTCTCTGGTCGCAAAACCAATGCCTATCGTCAGGTCGGCAACGCCTTTCCGCCGCCAGTCGCGCAGGCACTCGGCACCAGCATCAGGCAAGCCATCTTGCTGACAGAAAAAAGAAATGTACGTTTCGCAAATGGCTAAGTCAGGGGGCCGCCCACATTGAAAGAACCTGGCGCACGCGCGAAATTGAGGGCCCATTTTTTAGCTAACATTGGCAAAAAAATGGACTCGGGAGAATTGCGGGCAGTTGCCGGGAACATCAGTGAATGGGCACGCCGGGTGCGCGAACTGCGCACCGAAGAGGGTTTTCAAATTCTCACGCACAACGATTTGAGCGAACTCAAACCGGGCGAGTATGTACTTAATAACCCCAAGCCCGAGCCCGCATTTGATCGGGCGATATCGAAAGAAGTGCGGGCCTATGTTCTCGACCGGAACGGTTTTCCCTGCCAGCGATGTGGTGCCGTGGCCGGCGAGCTACACCCCTACGATCCGGGGCGTAAAACCCGCCTTCATATCGGCCACGTGATAGATAAATCCCAAGGTGGTTCAGATGAGCCGGGAAACTTGCGCGCGCTGTGCTCGATCTGCAATGAAGGTGCTGCCAATCTGACGCTCGACCGGCCCTCCCTGCACAAATTGCTCGTTCAGGTCCGCAGGGCCACAGCCACCGACCAGCGCGCGCTTTTAGGGTGGCTGGAAACGAAGTTTCCGAAATAACAACGCGCCGAACATTGAGCGTATTGAGGGCCCATCGCAAGGCAGACGCAGACCGGCCACCCCTGCCGGCGCGCGGTTTCGGGCAGGCAGACGGAAAAGGCCGCCGGGGGAAACCCGCGGCGGCCTTTTCGCATAGCTATCCGAAACGCTTCAGCCCTGACGGGCCTTGAAGCGCGGCTGGGTCTTGTTGATCACATAGACCCGGCCCTTGCGGCGCACGACCTGACAGTCGCGGTGACGCAACTTCAGCGAGCGGAGCGAGTTCTTGACCTTCATCGGCCTTCTCCTTTTCGCGGCGCGCGTGCGCCATTAAAACAACAGTGCCCCCGCGAATCGGGGGCAGATGGTGGGCGGTACTGGGATCGAACCAGTGGCCACTACGATGTCAACGTAGTGCTCTACCGCTGAGCTAACCGCCCGTTCCGTAAACGATTCCGCCGTCCTGAAAGAATTAGGACGCGGGCGGAACCGCGTCGGTCCGTGGGTCTATAAAAGGGAACGCAAAACCTTTCAAGGGCTTTCCGAAATCACCGACATCGCCTTATAGTTATTTGTCAGCGCCGGGAACCGGGTTAATTCTTGGCGCGCACAAGGAACGCATATGTCCTACCATGCTTATCAACTGTCGATGCCCGAAGCCCGCCTGACCAGCGTGGTTTTCGCGTCGCCGCATAGCGGGCGGAACTATCCGCCGCGTTTCTTGCGGGCTTCGGTTCTCAACAAGACCGCGATCCGGTCTTCCGAGGATGCCTTTGTCGATCAGCTTCTGGACTGCGTGCCCGGATTTGGCGCTCCCTTGCTGGCGGCTGCCGTGCCGCGGGCCTATATTGATCTCAACCGCGCCGCCGACGAGCTGGACCCGGCTTTGATCGACGGCATCAAGCTCAACACCCATAATCCGCGGATCAGTTCCGGTCTGGGGGTGATTCCGCGCGTGGTGGCCGGCGGCAAGGCGATCTATCGCGGAAAAATTCCGCTGGCCGAGGCCGAGGCGCGGATTGCCCTGCATTGGCGGCCCTATCACGATTGTCTGCTGGAACTGATGCAGGGATCGCTGGCGCGCTTTGGAGAAGCGATTCTGGTCGATATGCATTCGATGCCGCATGAGGCGATGGATTCGATTGTGGCGACCGGCGTAAAACGCCCCGAGATCATCCTTGGCGACCGCTACGGATCGACGGCCAGCGCGCTTGTCGTCGACCGGGTCGAGGCCGCCTTTGCGTCGGCGGGCCTGCGCGTCCTGCGCAACGCGCCGTTCGCGGGGGCCTATATCGCCCAGACCTATGGTCGCCCATCACGTGGACTTCATGCGGTGCAGATCGAAATGGACCGCGCGCTTTACATGAACGAACGCGCCATCAAGCCCAACGGCAACTTCCTGGGGTTCAAGAAACTGTTGGCGGGGATCGTGGAAGAGGTTGCCGATATCGGCCGCGGCAAGGAAATGCGGCTGGCGGCGGAATAGGGCCGTTCAAGTTTCGGTGAAACGGCCAATGCCAGAATTCGGACAGGACGGGTCTGGACTCCGTTTCGATTCGCAGCCGAAACCTCTGGGCGCGCCAATCCGCTATTGCGACCATCCCGCCGCCTGATTAGTTTGGAATCATTCCAATCCGGAGCCAGAGATGATCCCAGGTATAGCCACCCGCCGTCGATTTTCCGATTTGAACGAACAGGAAATCCTCGCGCTGGCGATATCATCGGAAGAGGATGATGCGCGCATCTACCGGACCTATGCCGAAAAGCTGCGGACCGATTTCGCCGCATCGGCAGAGATTTTCGACGCCATGGCCAAGGAAGAGGATACCCACCGCCACTGGCTGATCGAACGTCACCGGGCGCGGTTTGGCGAGGTCATTCCGCTGATCCGGCGCGAACATGTCGCGGGTTTTTATGCCCGCAGGCCGGTTTGGCTGGTTGAAAACCTGGGTCTTGAGCGGATGCGCGCCGAGGCCGAGGCGATGGAGCGGGATGCCGAGGCGTTCTATCGCCGCGCGGCGGCGGTGACGACCGATGCCGATACCCGCAAATTGCTGGGCGATCTGGCGGCGGCCGAGGCCAAGCACGGGCATCGCGCGGGCGAACTGAGCGACAAGCATCTGGATGACGAGGCCAAGGGCGAGGAAGACCGCGCCGCCCATCGGCAGTTTCTGCTGACTTGGGTGCAGCCGGGGCTGGCAGGGTTGATGGACGGGTCGGTTTCGACGCTGGCACCGATTTTCGCCACGGCCTTTGCCACGCATGACCCCAAAACCACATTGCTGGTCGGACTGGCGGCATCGGTTGGCGCGGGCATATCCATGGGGTTCACCGAGGCCGCCCATGACGACGGTGTCCTGTCGGGGCGCGGATCGCCCTACAAGCGCGGTCTTGCCTCTGGGATCATGACCACTTTGGGCGGGCTTGGTCATGCGCTGCCCTATCTCATATCGGATTTCTGGACCGCGACGACGATTGCCATGATCGTTGTCTTTGTAGAACTCTGGGCGATTGTCTGGATCCAGAACCGTTTCATGGAAACGCCGTTCCTGCGCGCCACCTTCCAGGTGGTTCTGGGCGGAGCACTGGTTTTTGCGGCTGGCATATTGATCGGTGCCGGGTAGGATAGGGCAACAGCCAGAACGCGGAGCGCCGGATCATGTATTTTCGCGAAAAAGTTTCCTATGAGCCGCTGCCGTTACCCGACCGGGTAACATTGTCGGATGACGTGGCCTTGTCCGCGGCCGAAGCCTTTCGCGATTACATGCGCAAACGCCATTCGGTGCGGGATTTTCGCCCCGACCCGGTGCCGGAGGCCATCATCGCCGCCTGTATCGAGGCGGCGGGCACAGCCCCCTCGGGGGCCAATCACCAGCCCTGGCATTTCGTGGCCATTGCCAACCCGGTGATGAAAGCACAAGTGCGCGCCGCCGCCGAGGCCGAGGAAGAGGCGTTCTATTCGGGCGGGGCGGGGGATGAGTGGCTGAAGGCGCTGGAGCCGATCGGCACCGGGGCCAGCAAACCGCATCTTGATATTGCGCCCTGGCTGATCGTGGTCTTTGCCCAGCGCTACGGGGTGACAAAGGATGGGGAGCGCTACAAAAACTACTATGTGCCGGAAAGCGTCGGCATTGCCACCGGGTTCCTGATTGCGGCCCTGCATCACGCGGGTCTGTCGATACTGACCCACACGCCCAACCCGATGAAATTCCTCAACGACCCATGCGGGCGACCGGATAGCGAAAAGCCGGTGATGATCCTGGCCGTGGGTCACGCGGCCGATACGGCGACCGTGCCTGCGGTGGCCAAGCTGAAAAAGCCGCTGGATGAAATACTGACCGTGCTGGCAGGTTGACGGGCGGCGCTGGCATCGGCTTTGCGGCCGTGATAGGCGCAGGCGCGACATGCTGCCGATACTGCTGAAAACCCTGCCTTTCTTCGCGCTCATCGGCCTTGGCTGGTGGGCTGGGCGGGTGCGTTTTTTCCCAGAGGAAGCGACCGCCTGGCTGACGCGTTTCGTGTTCTACTTTGCCCTGTCGGCCATGCTTTTTCGCTTTGCCGCCAACCTGTCGCTGGCCGAGTTGTTCGATCTCCAATTCGTGCTGGCCTATCTGACGGGGTGCTTCACCGTCTATCTGCTGACGCTGGCCGTCGCCTTTGCCCGCCGCCTGCCGGTGACCGAAGCCGCGGTCGAGGCGCAGTGCTCGGTCATCGGCAATACCGGTTTTCTGGGGGTGCCGATGCTGGTGGTGCTGTTGGGGACTGCCGCCGCCGGGCCGGTGCTGATGGTGCTGGCGATTGACCTGATCGTCTTTTCCAGCCTGATCACCCTGATCATCACCGGCGCGCGGCAAGGCCGGATGAGCCTGAACGTTGTTGGTGTGCTGATTACCGGCCTGTTCAAGAACCCGATGATTGTCTCGATGGCGGCCGGGTTGATCTGGTCGTCGTCGGGGCTGACCCTGCCGGGGCCGGTGAACGAGTTTCTGGCCATTCTCGGGGCTGCCGCCACGCCGGGGGCGCTTTTTGCGATTGGCGCGTCGCTGGCGACCAAATCCGCCGAGAGGGTTTCCATCGCGCTTTGGCTGTCCTTTGCCAAACTGGTGCTGCACCCTGCCGCCGTCGCTGTCGCTGCGCTCTGGGTTTTCGATGTCGATCCTTTCGCGGCGGGTGTGATGATTTCTGCCGCCGCCCTTCCCGTGGCGGGCAATGTCTATATTCTGGCGCAGCATTACGGGGTGGCCCCACAGCGCGTATCCGCCTCGATCCTGATTTCGACCGTGGCCAGCATTCTGACGGTTTCCGCCGTCATTGCCTGGGTCACGACCTGACCCGACCCAAGCCAAAGGAGCCTGAACCATGCAGACGATTTCCGAAAACAAATGCTTTGGCGGCATTCAGGGGGTCTATTCCCATGCTTCCGAGGTCAGTGGCTGTGACATGACTTTCGGGCTGTTCCTGCCCGCCGAGGCGGCGGATGGGCCGGTTCCGGTGCTGTGGTATCTGTCGGGGCTGACCTGTACCCATGAAAACGCCATGACCAAGGCGGGAGCGCAGGCCTGGGCCGCCGAGGCGGGGATTGCGCTGGTCTTTCCCGATACCTCGCCGCGGGGCGAGGGCGTGGCCAATGACGAGGCCTATGATCTGGGTCAGGGGGCCGGGTTTTATGTGAATGCGATCCAGGACCCGTGGTCGCTGCACTATCAGATGTGGGACTATCTGGCCGAGGAACTGCCCGCCATCGTGACCGCCAATTTCGCCATCGCCGAAGACCGGCAGGCGATTACCGGCCATTCCATGGGCGGGCATGGCGCGCTGACGCTGGCAATGCGCCTGCCGGGGCGGTTCCGCTCGGTTTCGGCCTTTGCGCCGATTGCCCATCCAACGGCGTCGGACTGGGGTCGCAAGCAATTCACCGCCTATCTCGGCGCGGATGAAAACCTCTGGGCCCCGCATGACAGCACGTTGCTGATGCGGCGGTTCGGGTTTGACGGGCCGGTGCTGATTGATCAGGGTTCGCAGGACAATTTCCTCAACCTGCTGATGCCCGAGGCTTTGGCTCAGTCGATGGCCGAACGCCGTCAGCAGGGGCAGTTCCGGATGCAGAAGGGCTATGACCACAGCTATTACTTCATTTCAACATTCATGCCGGATCATATCGGGTTTCATTCGGCCGAGCTTTTCAGGTAGGTATCCATGTCGCATTATGACCTGATCATCATCGGTTCCGGGCCTGCCGGTCGCGCCGCCGCCATTCAGGGCGGCAAACTGAAGCGCCGGGTATTGGTAGTCGACCGCGAAAACCGGTTGGGCGGGGTGTCGGTCCATACCGGCACCATTCCGTCGAAAACCCTGCGCGAAACCGTGCTGAACCTGTCGGGCTGGCGGGAACGGTCGTTTTACGGTCGGTCCTACCGGGTCAAGGATGACATCCATGCCGGTGATCTGCGGGTAAGGCTGACCAAGACGCTGGACCACGAGGTTGATGTGCTGGAACACCAGTTCAACCGCAACCATGTCGAAACCCTGATGGGCAGCGCCCGGTTCATCGGCCCGAACGAGGTCGAGGTGGCAACCCATGCCGGTGAATCGGTGCGGCTGACGGCGGGCAAGTTCCTGATCGCCACCGGCACCCGCACTTACCGGCCCGACGATGTGCCGTTCAATGGCACGACCATCCTCGACAGCGATGAATTTCTCGATATGGCCAGAATACCGCGCAGTCTGGTGGTGGTCGGGGCCGGGGTGATCGGGGTGGAATATGCCACGATGTTCGCCGCTCTTGATGTGCGCGTGACGCTGATCGAGCCGCGCGAGACATTCCTTGATTTCATCGACCGGCAGACGATTTCGGAGTTCAAGCATCAGGTGCGCGAAAACGGGCTGGACCTGCGCCTTGGTGCCGCGATCGAGAAGATCGAGGATGAGGGCAGCCATATCGAGGTCACGCTGGCCAATGGCCGCCATGTGCGCACCGAGATGCTGCTTTATGCCGCCGGTCGCATGGGTGCCACGCAGAGCCTGGGGCTTGAAACCGTGGGGCTGAAGACCGACCATCGCGGGCGGCTGTCGGTGATCCGCAAAAGCTATCAGACGACGGTGCCGCATATCTATGCGGCGGGCGACGTGATCGGGCATCCTTCGCTGGCCTCGACGTCCTTGCAGCAGGGCCGGATCGCGGCCTGCCATGCGCTTGAAACCCCGACCTTGCCGGAAAGCCCGTGGTTTCCCTACGGCATCTATTCGGTGCCCGAAATCTCCACCTGCGGCATGTCCGAGGAAGAGGCGAATGACCGCGGCATTGCCTATGAGGTCGGCATCGCCCGGTTCCGCGAAACCAGCCGGGGCCATATCATGGGGCTGGAACATGGTTTGCTGAAAATGCTGGTCAGCCTCAAGACCCGCCGTCTTTTGGGTGTGCAGATCGTCGGCGAAGGGGCGACCGAACTGATCCACATCGCCCAGGCGGTGCTTAACCTGAAAGGCACGGTGGATTATTTCGTCGAGAATACCTTCAACTACCCGACCCTGGCCGAGGCCTACAAGATCGCCGGGCTGGATGCCTTCAACCGGATGCCGATCCCGGAGGCGTATAAGGTGCCAAGGGCCAGGGCGAAGAAATGACCCTCTACGTCGATGCCGATGCCTGCCCGGTCAAGGAGGAATGCATCCGCGTGGCCGCGCGTCTTGGGGTTCGGGTCTGCATTGTCTGCAACGGCGGTATCCGACCGTCCGACCATCCGCTGGTGGAAACCGTGTTCGTGCCCGATGGCCCGGATCAGGCGGATAAGTGGATTGCCGAGCGGGCCGGGCCTGCGGATGTGGTCGTGACATCCGATATCCCGCTGGCGGCGAAATGCGTGGCGGCAGGCGCGCGGGTGCTCAAACATGATGGTGAGACGCTGACCACGGCCAATATCGGCAATGTGCTGGCCACCCGCGATCTGATGGCCGATCTGCGTGCCGCCGACCCGTTCCGGCAGGGTGGCGGACGGCCCTTTTCCAAAGCCGACCGGTCGCGGTTTTTGGATGCTCTCGACCGGGCCTTGCGTTTGGTGACGCGGTGAGACCGATGTCGGCCATGGAACAGACAGGTCGCGCGCAGTGGTTTGAGATCGTGGTCATGACAGCGACGGACAACTGAATGCCTGGCTGGATGAATGCGCGGGCAACCGGCATCCTCTGTGTTCTGGGGGCTGCCAGCCTGTTCACGTGCAACGATGTGATAATCAAATATCTCAGCGGGAATTACGCACTGCATCAGGTGATCCTGATCCGGTCGTCAATTGCGATGGCGCTACTTTTGCTGGTCTTCGTTCCATTGCAGGGTGGCTATAGCGTATTGCGCACCCGCAGGTTTGGTATGCATGTGATTCGCGGGTTCTTTGTCGTGATCACCAACATGAGCTTTTTTGCCGCACTCGCCGCCATGCCACTTGCCGAAGCGGTTGCGGTATCTTTCATCAGCCCGGTATTGATCACGGCTTTTTCTGTCGTCTTTCTGGGCGAAATCGTGGGCCCGCGCCGCTGGTTCGCGGTGGTGGTAGGGCTTATGGGCGTCTTGATCATTTTGCGGCCCGGTACGGCTGCGTTCCAGCCGGTTGCCCTGTTGCCGCTTCTGGCCGCCGTGACCTATGCGGGGTTGAACATTCTTGCCCGCAAGATAGGCGCAACCGAACGGGCGACGACGATGGCCTTCTACATTCAACTGACATTCATCGCGACATCAGGGGCCATGGGTGTCCTGTTCGGCGATGGGGCGATGTCCGGCAACGGTCACGCTTCGATAGAATTCCTGTTTCGCGCATGGGTCTGGCCAACCGCCGGTGACTGGCCATTGCTGATCGTTCTGGGGCTTTTCAACGGAACGGCAGGGGTGTTGATCGCCCAAGCCTACCGGCTAAGCGAAGCGGCCATTGTTGCACCCTTCGAATATGCAGCGGTACCGCTGTCTGTGATCATGGGGCTTTTGGTTTTCGGCGAATGGCCCGATCACATTACCTGGGCTGGGATCGCATTGATCATGGGTGGCGGGCTTTACATATTCCTGCGAGAGGCGTGGGTGAACCGCCCGATCCCCGCGCGGCGAACGACATCGATCCGGTAAGGTAATTTTAATTGCCCGGTGCGCCGCCAGTCTCGGCAAGGGCAGTGGAAAAGTGGTGCAGATGGCGAAACCAGAGGCGGTGATCTTTGACATCGGCAATGTGCTGATCGAATGGCGGCCCGAACGGTTTTTCGACCGGATCATGGGCCCTGGCGAGCGGGCGCGCATGTTCGCGGCAATAGACCTGCACCAGATGAATGACCGGATCGACCGGGGCGCGCCCTTTCGCCAGACGGTCTATGACTGGGCCGACAGATACCCCGAATGGACCGAAATGATCCGCCTTTGGCATGACAACTGGGCTGATATCGCCGCCCCGGCGATTTCGCAATCGGTGCGATTGCTGGGCGCGTTGCGGCGCGCGGCTGTGCCGGTGTTCGTCCTGTCGAATATCAGCGTGGAAACGATGCAGATCGCCAGATCGACATACCCGTTTCTGGGCGAGTTTGACCGCTACTACGTGTCGGGCGCGATGAAAGTCGCCAAGCCTGATCCGGAGATTTTCACAAGGGTCGAGTCCGATTGCCGGATTGCCCCGGACAGGCTGCTCTTTGTCGATGACCGGCAGGAAAATATCGACGCGGCGGCGGCGTGCGGCTGGCAGGTGCATCGGTTCGACGGGCCGCGGGCCTGGGCCGCGCGGCTGGCAGCCGAAGGATTATTGACGCAGGAGGACATCACATGAGCATCGAGATCATCGGCCCCGAGGCCGAGGCCTATCTGGACTGGACAGCCCTGAGCGATGCGCTGGAGGCGGGGCATCTTTTGCCCCGCGCCGAAGTCGGCGACACATTGCTTTATCGGGGCAAGGACACGCTGCTGACCCGGTCGGCCTGGATCGACGGCATGGGGCTGGCGGTCAAGGCGGCAACGATTTACCCGGACAATCACCTGCGTGGATTGCCCAATCTGAACGGGGCGGTCGCACTTTTCTCCGACGGCGACGGGTTGCCCGAGGCCTATATCGACTTTGCCCTGCTGACCAAGTGGAAAACCGCCGCCGACAGCCTGCTGGCGGCGCGCAAACTGGCCCGGCCCGAGGCGCGCGATATCCTGATCGTCGGGGCCGGGACGGTGGCCCGATCAATGGTCCAGGCCTATGGGGCCGCGTTCCCGGACGCCCGTTTCACCGTCTGGACCCGCAGCGCGGACAGCGCGCGGGCCTTTGCCAAGGCGACCGGTGCCACCGTTGCGGATGATCTGGAGTCTGCGGTTCGGCACGCCGGGATCATCGCCACCGCAACCATGGCGCGCGAACCGCTGATCAAGGGCGCGTGGCTGCAACCGGGCACCCATCTTGACCTGATCGGTGCCTATACCCCCGACATGCGCGAAGCCGATAGCGACTGCTTCGTCCGCGCCCGCGTTTTCGTCGACGCCCGCGCCACGACGCTGCATCATATCGGTGAACTGATGGTTCCCCTGGCCGAAGGAGCGATCAGCGAAGCCGAGGTTCTGGCGGATTTCTATGACATCGCGGCAGGGGATTTCAGCCGCCTGTCGGACGATGACATCACGATGTCAAAAAACGGCGGCGGCGCGCATCTTGATTTGATGACGGCGCGCTACATCCTAAGCGCCTGGCGGGACCGTTAGACAGGCACCAGCTCGGTCCGCCTTTCCCTGACCGGCAGATGCACGACCGCCGAAAACGCCCCGACCGCGACCCCGATCCACCAGACGGCTGTATAATCGCCGTAGACATCATAAAGCCTGCCCCCCAGCCAGACACCCAGGAAACCGCCGATCTGGTGCGACAGGAACACGATCCCGTAAAGCGTGCCCATATAGCGCAGCCCGTAGATATGGGCGACAAGCCCGGATGTGAGGGGCACGGTGGCAAGCCAGAGCGATCCCATGCCGATGGAGAAAAGCACCACCGTCGTCGGTGTGATCGGAAAGATGATGAACATTGATGCGATGACCGTGCGCGCGGCATAGATCGAAGCGAGCAGGTATTTCTTGGGATAGTGCTTGCCCAACCATCCTGCGGTGATGGTCCCCACGACATTGGCCAGCCCGATCAGCGATATGGCCACGGCCCCCAGCGCGGAAGTGGATGAAATGCCCAGGCCCGCCAACATCCCCGAAGGGTCGATCGGCCCGCACATTTCCGCGACGAGCGCCGGGAAATGCGCGGTAATGAAGGCCAGTTGATATCCGCAGGAAAAAAAGCCCAGAAAAATCAGGGTGAAACTCGGGTCACGGAACGCCTTTTTCAGAACCTGACCCAGGGATTCCTCCAACTCGGCGCGCGTTGCCGGGGCGGGCGAGCGCATCATCGGCAACACCAGAAGCGATGACAGGATGATGACCGCAAAAATCACAAAAACCCCCTGCCAGGGGTAGTAGCGCAACAGAACCTCGGCCAAGGGCGCGCCGATCATCTGCCCTGCCGATCCGGCGGCGGTCACGACCCCCAGCGCCAGCGACCGGTTTTCGGCCGATGCGGCGCGCCCCACGACCGCAAGGATGACACCAAAACCGGTGCCCGCAATCCCGAAACCCACGAGGATTTCAAGGAATTGGTGCTGCCCCGGCGTTACGGCAAACGACGACAGCACCAGCCCCGCCGCGTAACAAAACGCCCCCAGAATGATCGCCCGGCGGTCGCCGAATTTTTCGGCCAGGACCCCGAAGATCGGTTGACCGATGCCCCAGGCCAGGTTCTGAATGGCGATGGCGAGCGAGAAATCAGCCCTGAACCAGCCAAATTCCTCGGCGATGGGGATCTGAAACACCCCGAAACTTGCCCGGATCGAAAACCCGAACATGATGATGATGCAACCGGCAATCAGAACCGGGGTGACAAGAGGCGCGCGCGCGGTGGTCATAAAAAGCTCCTGAAGGCCGGGCGACCGTGGCGCAGCGGGCGGTGAAGGTCAAATTCAGATTTGTGACGAGATCAGCCGGGCGGGCAACGGAAAATGGAAATCCGCGACCGGATTGCGCGCATCGCGTTTCGGTTCACTGACCAACGTTGCGCAAGCCAAGGATCGACCGTGCCTCTTGCCAGGTGGCGATGGGGCGGTGGTATTTTTGGCAAATCTCGACTGTGCGCGCCACCAGTGCTGCATTGGACGGGGCAAGCCTGTCGCGGTCGATGCGCATGTTGTCTTCCAGCCCGGTCCGCGCATGGCCCCCGCTGGAGATGGCCCAGTCATTCAGCACGATCTGGTTCGGCCCGACACCCGCCGCGCACCAGGGCACATCGCCAAACAGCCGGTGCACGGTTTGTACGTAAAAATCAAAGACAGGTCGGTCAGCGGGCATCGCGTTTTTCACCCCCATGACGAACTGCACATAGGGCACATCCCTGATCTGGCCCCTGGCGTGCATGTCGGCGGCCTTGAGGATATGCGACAGATCGAAGGCCTCGATTTCCGGCTTGATGTCATGGGCAAGCATCTCGGCGGCGAGCCAGTCCACGAGATCGGGCGGGTTTTCATAGACACGGGTCGGAAAATTGTTCGACCCTACCGACAGTGACGCCATGTCGGGGCGCAGGGACAACATACCCCCACGCGCCTTTCCGGCCCCCGACCGGCCACCGGTTGAAAGCTGGACAATCATGCCGGGGCAGTGCCTTTCCAACCCTTCTTTCAGGCGGGCGAAGCGTTCCGGGTCCGAGGTCGGCCTGCCCTCGTCGTCGCGCACATGGCAATGGGCGATGCTTGCTCCTGCCTCAAAGGCTTCGTGCGTCGATTCGATCTGTTCGGCCACAGTGACAGGCACCGCAGGATTATTCGCCTTGGTCGGCACCGATCCGGTAATTGCCACACAGATGATGCAGGGTTTGGTCATGGCTCACCCATCCAGAAACACGCAAAGTTTGCCCAAGGACCGAAATGATGGCAAGCCCGGCGGGTCGACCCCGGACCTTTCCGCTTTGATCTTTGTCCCGGCGCGGAATACCAACAGGTTATCCCCCGCTGCGGAGCACCCATGTTGACGACACAGACAATCTTTGATCGCTACCAACAGGTCCGCGCGCGATTTCCCGAGGTTGCTACCCGCAACGATACGATTGACATCCATTCCTTGCTGGATATCGCCGACGGGATTGACGCCTTCGTCTTTGATGCATTTGGCGTCTTGAATGTGGGTGAAGACCTAATTCCGGGGGCCGATCGGCGATTGGCCCAATTGCGGGATCGGGGCTGTGCGATCAGGGTGCTGACCAATGCTGCCAGCTACAATCGTGCCGGGGCGATTGCCAAGTTCAAACGGCTGGGACTGGCATTGGCAGACAGCGAAATCATTACCAGCCGTGACGTCACTCTGATGCATCTGGATGGAGGCCATTGGGGCGTCATTGCTGCCGCTGACGACCCGCTTGGCGATATGCCCGTAGCCTGCACCCGGCTTGGTGACACGGCCGCAGAGTTTGACCGGGTTGACCGTTTCCTGTTTCTGTCGACAGCAGGTTGGACGGACCACCGGCAGCAGTTGCTTGAACTGTCCATGCAACACCACCCCCGCGCGGTTTTTGTCGCGAATGCCGATCTTGCCGCCCCGAGGGATTATGGGTTTTCGCGCGAACCGGGCCATTTCGGGCATCTGATCGAAGACCGGTTTCCCGGCATGGTCCGGTTTTTCGGCAAACCGTTTCCCGAGGTCTACGATCTGGTAGAAAAGACCCTGCCAGAGATACAGCCAGACCGGATTGCCATGTGCGGCGACACGCTCCACACCGATATTCTGGGGGCCGCGGCCCGCGGGTGGCGCACGGTTCTGGTGTCACAGGACGGGCTGTTCGCTTGGCATGATACAACCTGTTACGCGGCAGAATCGGGCGTGTTTGCCGATTGGCGGCTGGGGCGGATTTAAGACGGTGCCCTTGGCACATGCGTGCGGATAACAGCAGGGAGGCTGCGCAATGACGATCCCGAAAATCATGAGCGCCATGATCCTTACCGGCCATGGCGGGCCGGACGTTCTGGAAGTTCGTCAAGACTGGCCGGTGCCGGAACCGGGGCCGGACCAAGTCCTGATCAAGGTCGGGGCCTGCGGGATGAACAACACCGACGTGAACACCCGGTCTGGCTGGTATTCCAAGACCGTCACCGATGCGACAACGGGCGACGCCCATGCCAAGGTCGGCGGTGAAGACCCGTCCTGGGGCGGCGCACCCATCACTTTTCCACGAATTCAGGTGGCCGATGCGGTGGGTGTCGTTGTTGCCTTGGGGGCCGGGGTGGACCCATCGCTTTTGGGCAAACGGGTCATGGTCGATTGCTGGCTGCGTGACTGGGACGACCCGTTGAACAAGGAAAAGACCGGGTATTTCGGGTCGGAATGCGATGGCGGGTTTGCGGAATATGCCGTGGTTCACCACCGCAATCTGGGGGTCATCGACAGCACGTTCAGTGATGCGGAGCTGGCGACGTTTTCATGTTCCTATTCCACCGCCGAGGGCATGTTGTCACGGGCCGCCGTGGGCGCGGGTGACACGGTTCTGATCACCGGGGCCTCGGGCGGCGTCGGATCGGCACTTATCCAGTTGGCCCATCGGCGCGGGGCGCGGGTGGTCTGTCTTGCGAGCGAGGCCAAACACGCGGATCTGGCAAAGCTATCGCCTGCGGCAATCCTGCCCCGCGCACCCGACGATCTGAAGGCGGCATTGCGACAGGCCATTGGCCAAAGCACCGTCAGCGTTGTCGCCGATATCGTCGGCGGGGCCTATTTCCCGACGCTGATCGACGCCTTGGAACGCGGCGGGCGGTATACCTGTTCGGGCGCGATTGCGGGGCCGATTGTCGAACTGGATTTGCGCACACTCTATCTGCGCGATCTGACCTTTACCGGATCAACCGTCCTGCCGCCGCATATCTTTGCCGATCTGGTTGGCTATATCGAACGCGGAGATGTGCGGCCGATGCTGGCGGCAACCTATCCCTTGTCCGATTTCCACGCGGCCCAGGCGGCCTTCATCCAAAAGGCGCATACAGGCAATATCGTGGTGACGCCGTGACGATTCCAGAAACCTTAATCCTGAGTGACGGTTTCGGACTGATAGGCAGCGGCTTCGCGGGGAAATGCTTCCCGCCATTCGGAAAATTCTGGCTCCCATGCCTGGAAGGACCGGTCCCGCAGGTCGCAAACGTCTGACTTTGACAGCACCGTCGCTTCAAAAGGTGCCCGCAATTCGGTTTGTTGTTCCGGGGTGGCGTCCCATTTCCGGGTCGGGAACAGGTAAAACCGATACCGGGGATCATCCAGCGGGATCATGTCAACACTGGCAACCTGCATCGGATGAAACAGGCCCGACAGCGGATAATGAATGGTTTTCGCATCCGAAAGCCACGCGGCCATCCATGAAAAGGTGCTGATCGCCAGAACAACGTGGTGGGCGCGGCGCAAAGTCTCGAAATCATGCAAGACGCTGCCACCTTCGAGGAACGTTGCGTCATTGAACCTTTGCCGCAAGGCGTCACTGTACCAGTCATCGCCCAACTGGCCAATAAAGACAGGACGGCGACCACTGCGTTCAACGACCTGCTGGTAAAACCCAAGTTGCAGCGGCCCGTAGTCGCGGTGGCGTCCGGGAACAAGGATATCATCCAATCGGACATGAATAACGATGTCATCGTCCGTGGTGGCCGTCGCCTGAACATGACTGGCATCGAAAAGACTGTTGGCAAAGGCCCGGTCAGGCAGCGCTGCGAAATTGCCGCAGACGCTGCGGATCATCAGTTGGTCAAGCCGCCCCTCGGCGATCATCGTATGGATCAGCTTCGGATCGAACCTTTGAATTGTCAGCTTGGGAAAGCGGCGTTTGCCGGGGGATGGGGGCGGTCCCACCAAATCCCATTCCGGGATCGCATAGCCGGTGACGTCATATTCAGGGAAATTGCGCTGAAGCTCTTTGGCATAAAGATATTGCAGCATACGGTTCGCCATGCGCGATCCGTGCCGAATGCTGATTTCCTTTCGCATGTTCCCCATGGGCTGGTCTCCCGAGTTTCGGCGCGTGGCAATCATCGCCGGTGCCACATTTCAACTGGCCGGTTGCAGTATTTTGCCAAACTCTAGCCTTGCGACCCGCGCAGGTTCGACTGGTTTTGCAAAAACCAGGCATAGGTCTCGGCAATTCCGTCTTGCAGGGGCGTTTTGGCGCGCCATCCCATGGCAGCCAGCCGCGAGATATCCAGCAATTTGCGCGGGGGGCCGTCGGGTCTGGTTGGGTCAAACTCGATCCTTCCCGCAAAGCCGGTGATGCTGGCAATCATGCGGGCGAGATCGGCAATCGTGACATCCTGGCCCGTGCCGACATTGATATGCGAGGACATCGGCCTTGTGTGGGCGGCAAGGGTTTGCTGCGGCAGGCCGAGCAGAAAAACCGATGCCTGGGCCATATCGTCAACATGCAGAAATTCGCGCCTCGGCGTACCGCTGCCCCAGATAACCACTTTTTCCTGACCTTCCCGGACAGCTTCGTGAAACCGGCGCAGAAGTGCGGGCAGGACATGGCTGTTTTGCGGGTGGAAGTTGTCGCCCGGCCCGTAAAGATTGGTCGGCATGACACTCCGGTAATCGACGCCATATTGCCGGTTGTAGCTTTCGCAAAGCTTGATCCCGGCGATCTTGGCGATGGCATAGGGTTCATTGGTCGGCTCCAACGGGCCGGTCAGCAGCGCCTCCTCGGCCATGGGTTGCGCTGCGGCCTTGGGATAGATGCATGAACTGCCAAGCAACAGCAGGCGCTTTACCCCGGCCTTGAAGGATTGATGGATGATATTGCCTTCAATCATCAGATTTTCGTAAATGAATTCAGCCGGGTAAGTATTGTTGGCGTAAATTCCGCCCACTTTGGCCGCCGCGACGATCACGATGTCGGGTCGCTCGCTGGCCATGAAATCCCGGACGGCGGACTGATCGGTCAGGTCAAGTTCCGAATGGGTGCGGGCAATGATCTCATGGTCATTCCCATATGTGGTCCGCAGTTGGCGCATGATTGCCGCCCCGACCATGCCGCGATGCCCTGCCACATAGACTTTCACCGGCTTTTATCCCTATTGCTCTGTTGCTCTGGGCAGGCCAAGACCATGCAAATTCAACAAGGCGTGCCGTCTGGCCGTCGTCAGATCTGCCGCAACCATTTCCGCACACATTTCCCGCGCGGTGATTTGCGGTTCCCAGCCAAGCCTGTCGCGTGCCTTGCTTGCATCCCCTAAAAGCGAGTTGACCTCGGCGGGGCGAAAATAGCGCGGGTCGATGCGCAAGATCACGTCACCCGGCTTGACCGAAGGGGCCTTATCGCCCTCGACGCTGGCCACGACCCCGATTTCCCCTACCCCTGCCCCTTTGAACCGCAAGGTGATGCCCAGCTCTTCGGCCGACCAGTTGATGAAGGTGCGCACCGATTGCTGAAACCCGGTGGCGATCACGTAATCCTCCGGGGCTTCCTGTTGCAGCATCAGCCACTGCATCCGCACATAGTCCCTTGCGTGCCCCCAGTCGCGCAATGCGTCGATATTGCCCATATAAAGACACGGCTCCAACCCCTGGGCGATATTGGCCAGCCCACGGGTGATCTTGCGGGTCACAAAGGTTTCGCCGCGGCGCGGGCTTTCGTGGTTGAAGAGTATGCCGTTGCAGGCATAAAAACCGTAAGATTCCCGATAGTTGACTGTCATCCAATAGGCAAAGAGCTTGGCGGCAGCATAGGGGCTGCGGGGATAGAACGGGGTGCTTTCGCGTTGTGGCGTTTCCTGCACCAGGCCGTAAAGCTCGGATGTCGAGGCCTGATAAAACCGGGTCTTCCTTTCCAGCCCCAGCAGACGGATCGATTCGAGAATGCGCAAGGCCCCCATGCCATCGACATCGGCAGTGTATTCGCGTGCCTCAAAGCTGACGGCCACATGCGATTGCGCCCCGAGGTTATAGACCTCGTCGGGCTGCACCTCCTGCATGATGCGGGTCAGGTTTGAACTGTCGGTCAGATCGCCATAGTGCAGCCGGAGCTTCGGGTTCACATCGTGCGGATCTTCATAGATGTGGTCGATGCGCTGCGTATTCAGCGACGATGCCCGGCGTTTGATCCCGTGGACTTCATAGCCCTTGTCCAGCAGAAATTCGGCAAGGTATGACCCGTCCTGCCCGGTGATGCCGGTGATCAACGCCTTTTTGGCCATATAGTCCACGCCTTCGGTCGGGAAAGAACTGGTTCAACGTGCTAGCGGTTTTAGTGAAGTGTCACCATCCCGGCCATAGTGTTTTTTTGTCGGCTAATCCGTGAATTGCGGAAATTGAAGCGGGCACCAGGGTATTCTGGGTCGAAATCCCGACCCGCGCGACGCCAGACCAGGATCGGCGGGCGTTGCCAATAGGCCCTTGGCATGACGCCGAAAGGCCGCGTAAATGCATTGCAAGACCGGCACACAAGCAAGACTGGTCCGGTGTGATTGCAACACCCGCACAAGCGGCTATTCTCGCGCCGCAGTCAAGGAGAGTCCGACATGGCCGTAGCCCGGCGTTCCATCCTGTCACGCGCGATGCGGGCGCTGAAATCCGTGCTTGATCCCGGCGTGTTGCTGCACCCTTTGCGCCTCATGCATTACTACGGGTATACCCATGTCGCCCAGCGCCGCCTGCTGAGCCTGGGCAAAGACGTGCGGCTGGCCCCCAATGTGTCCTTGGCCAATGGCGAAAGGATCGCGCTGGGCGACCAGGTGCAGATCGGCGCGCGCTGTTCGCTCTGGGCGGGCAAATCCACAAGCTGGATCCGTGTCGGCGACCGCACCACATTTGGCCCCGAGGTCTTTGTCACCGCCGCCGATTACGGTCTGGCCGCGGGGACCCGCATCACCGATCAGCCGATGAATGAACGCGACATCACCATCGGCAAGGATTGCTGGATCGGCACCCGCGCCATCCTGACCGCAGGCATCAGCATCGGCGACGGCGCGGTGATCGGGGCCGGTTCCGTCGTCACCCGCGATGTCCCGGCCGGGGCCATCGCGGTCGGCGTTCCGGCCAAAGTGGTCAGGATGCGCGACTGACAGAGACCCTTGCCCGTTTTCACTTGGCCGAAATACCTTCGGGGGTCCGGGGGCAGAAGGCCCCCCGCGGCGGCCATCAGGGCCTGAAGCCGGTCACTGCGACTTGCGCCAGAACCGCCGCACAAGATATCCACGCAACCCCGACATCGACAAAAGTGCCGCGAGCGAGGTCAGCACCACCGCCCATTGCGCAATGTGGATCTGATCCATCAGATGCCGCCGGGGCGCATAGATATAGGCATCAATCAGCGCCGTCGCAAAGGCCAGCGCGGTCAGAACCACCGGGATCAACAGCGGCGACATGTTCAACCCTGTCCGCCGCGACGCCAGCAGGGCCGAAACCAGATAGCCCAGAACTTCCGCCACCGTACTGATCCAGATGATCACATAGACATCGCCGGTTCTGACCACCGCCCACCAAGACACCGGCAGCGACAGCACCCGGAAAAGATTGGCCGCCATCGCGTTGCCCGATTGCCCCTTGGCCAGCGCCACCACCGCCCCCCCGGTCTTGGCCACCCGCACCGCCTGCAACACCGTGATCGGCACCAGAATCGGGATCATCGCCGCATATTTCTGACCCAGCAGCAGATCGACAACCGGTGCCCCCACCAGCGACACGCCCAGCACCAGCAACACGCCGATGACCAGGCTTGATTCCATCGTGGCAATGCCCAGCCATTGAAACGCCTCCGGCCGGTCACGCGCGGCGCTCAGTTGCGGCAGAAAAAATGTCTGGCATGACCCCGCCAGCACCAGCGTCGGCGTCAGCGTCAGCGTCAGCGCCATCGAAAACAGCCCCAGTTGAAGCATCCCCAATTCGCGCCCGACAATCAGCCTTTCACCATTGAACACGCCAAACAGCAGGATGCCGTTCAACAACAGCGGCCAGCCGAACTTCGTCGCCTCGCGCATCTGGCCAAGATCGAGCCTGACCCGATAGGGCCGCTCGGCCGTCAGATGCGACAAGATCACCATCGCGGCGGCCTGCACGAAAAGCGCCACCAGCATGATGCGGTAATCGTCGTAGATCAGCGCCAGCGGCCACAGCGCCAGCACCGAAATCAGCGGCGGCACCGACAGCGACACAATCGACGGGTTGAATTTCATATGCCGCTTCAGCCGGTGCATATCGAAATGCTGCAACCCGTTGATCAGCGGAATGAAGGCGATCACCTGATAGGCCCAGGCCAGATCGGGGATACCCAGAAACCGCGCATAGGGGCCCGATATCGCGAAGAGCAACAGGCTCGACGTCAGGCCGCGCAGAACCTGAAACCCCTGCAACCCCGCCTGGACACGCGGATCATCGCCATCCTTGTCGACGACAATCATCTGGTTCAGACCGAAATTCGACACCATCTCGACAATCGACATGCTGATGGCGAATGTCGCGGCGATGCCGTAATCTTCCGGGCTGATCAGCCGCGCCACGATCAGATTGCGCGCCAGCGACAGCGCCGAGCCAAAGGCATTGCCCGAAACGAGCATGAAGGCTTTCTTGAGCATGGTCCCTGTCTTGTGCCTGTCTGCCTGACATTACAGCGTTTTGCC
>JBATDH010000404.1:0-6568 GCA_049663365.1 Albidovulum sp.
CTGCCGGGGATTGTCGGGGCCATTTTGCTGGCGGCAAGCCGCGCCATCGGCGAAACCATGATCGTGGTCATGGGCGTCGGGGCTGCGGCACGGATGGGGGTAAACCCGTTTGAGGCGATGACCACCATCACGGTCAAGATTGTCAGCCAGTTGACCGGCGACACAGAGTTCGCCTCACCTGAGACGTTGGTGGCCTTCGCTCTCGCCATGGCGCTTTTTGTCTTTACCTTGGGCCTCAATGTCATCGCCTTGGTGGTGGTGCGCAAATACCGCGAGCAGTACGAATGACCGATATCGTCCCCACGCCGCGTATTTCCAGGCTGACGACGCCTGACGCCCGCACAAGGCTGCGCAAGGCGGCAGAGTTCCGGTTCCGGCTTTATGGCAAGATCGCCATTGGTATCGGCGTCGCCGCCCTGATCATCCTGCTCTCTTCGGTCTTTGCCAACGGGGTAGGGGCTTTTCGCCAGACTTTCCTCAAGCTGGAGCTTTCGCTTGATGCGGCAGCCCTTGACCCTTCGGGCGCACGGGATGTCGAAGCGATGAAAAAGGTGACGACCATTGGCTACGGTCGGCTTTTGGCCAAACAGCTAAAGGCAACGGTTGCCGAAAAGGGGATAGGCGTCGATGGCCTGACGGACAAGGATATTGCCGACATGATATCGAAAGCCGCACCGGCGCAAATTCGTGACCGGGTGTTGGCGAACCCGGAGCTGATAGGTCAGACAGTGGCGTTTCGGGTGCTGGCCAACGGGCGTATCGACGGTTACCTGAAGGGCCGCGTGACGATGGAAAGTGCCGTGCTCGACGGCAATGTGTCGCCCGCGCAACTGCACCTTGCCGATACCTTGCGCAAGGAGGGGGTGCTGGTCATGGCCTTCAACTGGGGGTTCATCACCATGGCCGATGCCTCGGAATTGCGCCCCGAGGCCGCAGGGTTGGGCGTGGCAATACTGGGGTCGGCCTACATGATGATTATCGTTCTGGTTCTGGCACTGCCCATTGGTGTGGCGACATCCATCTATCTTGAGGAATTCGCCCCCAGGAGCCGCTGGACCGACCTGATCGAGGTCAATATCTCCAACCTCGCGGCAGTTCCTTCGATTGTTTTCGGCATTCTCGGCCTCGCGATCTTCATCAATTTTGCCGGGTTGCCGCAATCGGCACCGATCGTTGGCGGACTGGTGCTGACGCTGATGACTCTGCCCACGATCATCATCGCCACCCGCGCCTCGCTGAAAGCGGTGCCGCCCTCGATCCGCGATGCCGCCCTTGGCGTGGGTGCATCAAAGATGCAAACAATCATGCATCATGTCGTGCCGCTGGCCATGCCGGGGATATTGACCGGCACCATCATCGGTCTGGCGCAGGCACTGGGGGAAACGGCACCGCTGCTGCTGATCGGCATGGTGGCGTTCGTGCGCGACTTTCCGGCACCGCCGCCGGAGGGATTCTTTGATCCGGCCTCGGCGCTGCCGGTTCAGGTCTACAATTTCACCCAGCGCGCCGATCCGGCCTTTGCCGAACGGGCCTCCGGGGCCATCATCGTCCTGATGGTTTTCCTTCTGGCCATGAACCTTCTGGCGATACTATTGCGTCGCCGGTTCGAGCGGCGCTGGTAATCGGGGTGCGGGAACCGACAATGAATGACATGAGGCTTGCGGATTAAATGCTGGACAATACCGGGCTAAAGATATCGGCGCGCAATGTGGATGTCTTTTACGGCAGCACCCACGCCATCAAGGATGTGAGTGTCGATATCGCCGACCGCAGCGTGACCGCCTTTATCGGCCCGTCCGGGTGCGGCAAATCGACATTCCTGCGCTGTCTCAACCGGATGAATGACACGATTGATATCTGCCGGGTCATAGGCACGATCGAACTTGACGGCGAAGATATTTATGACCGGCGTGTCGATCCGGTGCAATTGCGCGCCAAGGTGGGCATGGTTTTCCAAAAACCCAATCCCTTCCCGAAATCCATTTACGACAATGTGGCCTACGGCCCGCGCATTCACGGGCTGACGCGCAACCGGGCCGAACTGGATGAAGTGGTCGAAACCGCATTGCGCCGCGCCGCCTTGTGGGGCGAGGTCAAGGACAGGCTGTCTGCCCCCGGCACCGGATTGTCGGGTGGCCAGCAACAGCGCCTGTGCATCGCGCGGGCGGTGGCCACGGCACCCGAAGTCCTGTTGATGGATGAGCCGTGTTCGGCGCTCGATCCGATCGCCACGGCGCAGGTTGAGGAACTGATCGACGAGTTGCGCGCCAATTTCTCGGTGGTGATCGTCACCCATTCGATGCAACAGGCCGCCAGGGTCAGCCAGCGGACGGCATTCTTTCACCTCGGTGATCTGGTTGAATTCGGCGAAACCGGGCAGATATTCACCAACCCGCAGGATCCGCGTACAGAAAGCTATATCACCGGTCGCATCGGATGAGGGAGAGCACGATGTCGGAACAGCATATCGCCAGAGCCTTTGACCGCGATCTGGAAGGCATTCAGTCGCTGGTCATGAAGATGGGCGGCATGGTCGAAACCGCGATCCTTGACGCCGCCCAGGCATTGGAGACCCGCGACGACGATCTGGCCGCCAGGGTGCGCCAAGGCGACAAGGCCATCGACGCGCTCGAAGAACGCATCAACGAAGAAACCGCCCGGCTGATTGCCCTGCGCGCGCCCACGGCCTCGGATCTGCGCACGGTGCTGAGCGTGCTGAAAATCGCCGCCAGTCTGGAGCGGGTGGGCGATTATGCCAAGAACATGGCCAAACGAACCAATGTGCTGGGTCAGATGACGGCCGTTGGCAGTGCCGGCGGGTCGCTGCGGCGGATGTCGAAAACCGTGGTCGAAATGCTTGGCCACGCGCTTGACGCCTATCTTCAGCGCGATGTGGCGCTGGCCGAGGATGTGCGCCAGCGCGACCATGATGTCGATCAGATGTATAATGCGCTTTTCCGCGAATTTCTCACCCATATGATGGAAGACCCGCGCAACATCACCGCCTGTATGCACCTGCATTTCATCGCCAAGAATATCGAACGCATGGGCGACCATGCCACCACGATCGCCGAACAGGTCATCTATCTGGTTACCGGCTCTGTCCCCGAAGAAAGCCGCCCCAAGGCCGATAGCGTGACAGCCATCGGTGTCAAAGGACTGTAGCCATGCCAACCCCGCGTGTTCTAGTTGTCGAGGATGAGCCCGCCCAGCGCGAAATTCTTGCCTATAATCTTGCGGCTGAAGGGTTTCAGGTGTTTCAGGCCGAAGACGGCGAAGCGGCGTTGTTGCTGGTGGCCGAAGAGGCACCCGACCTGATCTTGCTTGACTGGATGTTGCCCAATGTGTCGGGCATCGAAATCTGCCGCCGCCTGAAATCCCGGCGCGAAACCAGATCGGTGCCGATCATCATGCTGTCGGCGCGTTCAGAAGAGGTCGATCTGGTGCGGGGGCTGGAAACCGGGGCGGATGACTACATGGTCAAACCCTATTCGGTTATGGAACTGGTGGCTCGGGTGCGCACACAGTTGCGCCGGTCACGCCCCGCCTCTGTCGGCGGAAAGCTTGAATATGACGATATCACGCTCGATCCCGAAACCCATCGCGTCCACAGGGCCGGTTCGACGCTGAAACTCGGCCCCACTGAATTTCGCCTGCTGACGACATTCATGGAAAAGCCCGGTCGGGTCTGGAGCCGCGAACAACTGCTGGACCGGGTCTGGGGGCGCGACATCTTTGTCGACACACGCACGGTTGACGTGCATGTCGGCCGGCTTCGCAAAGCGCTTTGTGCTGAAGGCGGGTCCGATCCGTTGCGCACGGTGCGCGGTGCCGGATATGCCTTGGGATAGGCCCCCCAAACCCGTTTCTTCTTTGAAAAATACTCCCGCCGGAGGCTCTTGGCTGGCAATCAGAACCAGCTTTGGATCTTGCGCGCCCCGCCCGACACATCGTCGCCGACGCCCGCCACCGTGTTGCAACCAGCCAATAGCGCGATGATCGCGATCAGAAATAGGTGCTTCATTGCGTCAATCCTCATACCACCATGTTTCGGGCTGAAAGCCCGGCCAGTCCCCGTATAGCGGAATTCGGTCGGGGTAGTGAAGATGTGACGAATGCGCCAGTTTCGACAAGGGTGAGAACCAGATGGGGATCACATAGCGACCCGCGGTCAAAATCCGGTCGAGCGCATGTGTGGCGGCGATGAAGTCTTCCTGGCTGGCACTGTCGAGCATGGTGCCGATTGCGGCCTCGCCGGCGGGCGAATTCATACCCATCCAGTTGCGGCTTCCGGGTTCGGTGACGCCCTGGGCACCCCAATAAAGCAGTTGCTCATTGCCGGGGCTGAGGGACAGCGCACGGGTATACCACGTCATGTCAAAGGCATAGGTATTGGTGCGTTCGCGGTATTGGGCGCTGTCGACCACCGTCACAAGCGGCGTGATCCCCAGCGGGCGCAGCGCCTCGACATAGATATCGACAATGCTCTGGGCCTCGGTTGCGCCGGCCGCCAGCAGAATTTCGAAAGCGAAGGGATGGCCGTCCTTGTCCTTCAGGACACCACCATCCGAGGACCAGCCCGCCGCTTCCAGCAGGGCGATGGCCTTGCGGATATTGCTGCGATTGGTTGCCTTGTCGGCATCGCCTTCGGGCAGCGCATAACCTTCGATGGTCCCCGGCGGCAGATCGGCGGCAAAGGGGGCGAGAATTTCGGCAACCTTGCCGGTGGCGGGGCCGTGATCCATGCCAAGAACGGAATTGGAAAAATAGGATGTGATGCGCGGTTCCGACCCGCCGTTCAGGGCCTGATTGATGAATTCGAAGTTGAACGCCAGGATCATCGCCTCGCGCACCCGCCAGTCGGCAAAGATCGGATTGCGGGTATTCATCACCAGTCCGTTGATCCCGGACGGGCGTTGGTTAGGTATCTCGGCCTTGACGACCTCGCCGGATTGAACGGCGGGAAAGTCGTAGCGTGTTTTCCATTTTCCGGAATTGGTTTCGCGGAAACTTGTGATCTCACCCGCCGTAAAGGCCTGGAAAACGACATCCCCGTCACCAAAGTAATCATAACGGATTTCATCGAAATTATGCTGGCCGCGATTCAGGGGAAGATTGGCACCCCAATAGTCAGGGTTGCGCTTGAAGGAAATGAACCTGCCGGGTTCAAATCCTGCGACGATGTAGGGCCCGGACCCTATGGGCACCTCAAGCGAGCTTTCGGCGAAATCCTTGCCCTCCCACTGGGCTTTTTTCAGGATCGGGCGCATTCCCATCAGCAAGGCCAGTTCCCGATCAGCGGTATTGAAGGTGAAACGGATTGAAAGATCGCCGGTCTGTTCCATGCTGGCGACCTTGGCCCAGGTGCCCTGATATCTCGGGTGTCCGAGGGTGCCAAGCGTCTCATAGCTCCACATCACATCTTCGACCGTTACCGGGCTGCCATCGGCGAATCGGGCTTCGGGGCGCAGCGTGAATTCGACCCAGGTGCGATCGGCGTCTGTTTCAATCGATTCGGCCAAAAGGCCGTATAACGTGAAAGGCTCATCGATCGATCGACCCATCAGGGTTTCAACCGTAAGCAGGCCAAGCCCCCAGGGGGCGGACCCTTTGAGAATGTAGGGATTGAGCGAATCAAACCCGCCAGGTTCCCCGAAAACGATTCGCCCACCCTTCGGCGCATCGGGGTTCACATAGGGCAGCGACACAAAATCAGGTGGCAGCGCCGGTCGCCCATACATAGCTATGCCGTGCTGCGGGTCCGCTACCGCGGCAGAAGCTATCAATGCCAAGGCAAAAGCCGCTGTCGCACGCCTGATTGATCGGAAAAAATGCGATCTCATTTTGGCAACAATCCCTTCAGCCCATTTATCATTGGGCGTGACGCTAGACCGGCTTTCCTGCCTTTTCAAACTTTTAGCTTGGAGAGCGGCGAAGGACCGCGTATAAAGGGGGCACTGCTCGATAGGTTTCTTGCCTGTATGAAACCTGCCTCAATAACTTAACGCCCGCTTCGTGCGGGCGTTTTTTTGTTTGGGGGGTGCGGCGTCGCGTGGTCTCGACCCTGGCGTGGACCCGGCCTATACAAAGGCCGCAGATCAACAGGAACCGCAAAATGACACTTTCTGGCAAAACCGCGATTGTTACGGGATCGAATTCGGGCATAGGTCTGGGCATTGCCACCGAACTGGCGCGGGCCGGGGCGGGGGTTGTGTTGAATTCCTTCACCGACAGGGCCGAAGATCATGCAATTGCGGCGGCCTTGGCACGGGAATTTGGGGTCCCTGTGCGCTACATCCAGGCGGATATGTCAAAAGGCCCGGACTGTCGCGGCCTGATCGAAAAGGCTGGCGGGTGCGATATACTGGTCAACAATGCCGGTATCCAGCATGTCGCAGCGATTGAAGATTTTCCGACCGAGAAATGGGATGCGATCATCGCGATCAATCTCAGTTCGGCCTTCCACACCACCGCCGCCGCGTTGCCGGGGATGAAGGCGAAAGGTTGGGGGCGGATCGTCAACATTGCCTCGGCGCATGGATTGACCGCGTCGCCTTTTAAATCGGCC
>JBATDH010000405.1:0-2626 GCA_049663365.1 Albidovulum sp.
GCGCCCGCACCGACCAGAGCGACCGGGTGTAGTCCTCTTTCGGGGCCGAAAGCATGGTACGCGTCTCCGCCTCTTCCACCTCTTCGCCGTAGCGCAGCACCTTGATGCGATCGGCCATTTGGGCCACCACAGCGAGGTCGTGTGTGATGTAGATTGCGGCGGTGTTGAATTCGGTGACGGCCTTGCGCATCGTTGCAAGAACCTCAACCTGTGTAGTCACATCGAGCGCCGTCGTTGGCTCATCAAAGATGATCAGGTCGGGGCGCGAGGTCATCGCCATAGCCGTCATGATGCGCTGCAACTGGCCACCGGAGACCTGATGGGGGAAGCGGTTGCCGATAATTTCGGGGTTGGGCAACTGGAACGCCCGGTAAAGACTGCGGGCATCCTCACGCGCCGTCTCGGGATTGGCGTTAGCTGACAGAAGGACGCTTTCAACGGTCTGATCCAGAAGCCGATGCGCGGGGTTGAAGGACGCGGCGGCGGACTGAGCGACGTATGTGATACGGTGCCCGCGCAGCGCGCGGCGCTTCACTTCCGATACCTTCAGGAGATCGATGCCGTCGAACGAGATACTGCCGCCAGTGATCCGGCAGCCGGGGCGGGTATAGCCCATCGTGGCAAGTCCGAGCGTGGATTTGCCTGCGCCGGATTCGCCGATCAGGCCCAGTACCTCGCCACGTCGGATCGTCAGATCGATACCCTTGATTATCGGGTGCCAGCGGTTATCGCTGTATCCGTCGATCCGGAGATCGCGGATGTCCAGCAACAATTCGCCCATGCTATTTTTCATCGCGAAGCCCACTCGTCTTGTGCAGGAACCAGTCAACGATCAGGTTGACCGAGACCGTCAGTAGCGCTATCGCACCCGCCGGCAACAGCGGTGTCACATCGCCGAAGGCAATCAGCGAGGCGTAGTCCCGCACCATCGACCCCCAGTCGGCTGTCGGCGGCTGTATCCCCAGCCCCAGAAACGACAATGCCGAGATCGTCAGGAAGACGAAGCAGAAACGCAGCCCGAACTCGGCAATTAAAGGGGCCGTAATCGCGGGCAGGATTTCGCGCCGGATCAGCCAGGCCAGCCCCTCGCCACGCAATTGCGCCGCCTCGACATACTCCATCGCGACGACATTCATCGCGACGGCCCGAGTCAGGCGGTAAACCCTCGTGGAATCGAGGACCGCGATAACCAGCACCATGCTGACTACGCCGGCACCGAATATCGTGAGTAGCAAGAGTGCGAACAGAAGCGCCGGAATCGACATCAGAAGATCCACGAGCCGCGACAGAAGTTGTTCAGTCAGCCCGCCGACGGTGGCAGAAGTCAGACCCATGATCCCACCCAGCAGGAATGCCAGCATAGTTGTGACGAAAGCGATGCCGACGGTATTGCGCGCGCCGTAGATCAGTCGGCTCAGAATGTCGCGCCCAAGGTTGTCGGTTCCGAACCAGAAGTCCGAACCCCAGGGCGAAAAGGAGGCCCCGACGATCTCGGTTTCTCCATACGGTGCCAGAATCGGGGCTAGGAACGCAATGGTGATATAGCCTGCCACGACGAACAATCCGAACCATGCGGTGGGCGGGGCGTTCTTCAGATCGCGCAATTGCATGACGCCTACTTCCTATGCATCAGCCGCGGGTTCGTCGCTATGGACAGAACATCGGCCGTGAGATTGAGAAGGATGTAGACGGTTGCAAAGATCAGGCAGCAAGCCTGCACTACGGTGATGTCGCGCTTGGCAACGCTGTCGACCATCAACTGACCGAGCCCAGGGTAAGCGAAGACCACCTCAACCAGCACGACACCAGTCATGAGATATGCGGCATTGATCGCGATGACATTGATGATCGGAGCGAGCGCGTTCGGCAGAGCATGGCGCAGGATGATGCGCGTGGGCGACAAGCCTTTCAGTTTCGCCATCTCGATATAGGGCTGCGCCAAGAGATTGATGATCGACGCTCTTGTCATCCGCATCATGTGCGCGGTCACAACCAGTACTAGCGTCAGCATTGGCAGAAACGTGCGGTAAAGAAACGCGGCCAGCGTTTCCACCCGCCCCATGTCAGCAAGCGACGGAAACCATCCGGCCTTGACCGATAGGAGCAGGATCAGGATGTACCCGATGAAATATTCCGGAAAGGAGATCGCGGACAGCGTGCCGACGTTGACGACGCGGTCGAATATGGAATTCCGGTGGAGGGCCGCAAGAATGCCGAGCATGACCGCCAAGGGGATCGAGACCACCGCAGCGTAGGCAGCCAGCGCCAGCGTGTTTAGAAAGCGTTGACCGATGAGTTCGCTGATCGGCCGTTTGTTGGCCAGCGAGGTTCCAAGGTCTCCCTGTATCGCGCTGCCGAGCCAAGCCAGGTAACGGGAATGGGGCGGCTGGTTCAGACCGAGCTGTTCGCGGAGCGCGGCAACAGTTTCCGGCGTGGCGTTCTGACCGAGAAGCTCCTGCGCGATGTCGCCGGGCAAGAGTTCGACGGCGAGAAAGATCACGAGCGTGATCGCAAACAGCGTCAAGAGGCCAAGGCCCAGACGCTGCAGGATCATTTTCAAAAGTGGATGCATGCGGATCCGCCCCGGTTAAGCCTGCGTGGCGGATCAGATCGCCACGCAGCGACA
>JBATDH010000406.1:0-2493 GCA_049663365.1 Albidovulum sp.
CCGCGCCTCTGGTGCCATGATCCACAGCCCGAGTGCGGCGACCGTCAGCCCCAGCGTTCCCGCGTCGAAGCGGTTGAATGGTGTGGGCAGGGCGCCCGGCCCGCGTTTGGCCAGCCAGTTGCGGGTAAAGCTGGGCACGATCCGCCCGCCGATAAGCGAAATCATCATGATCAGCACTGCGATTCCGATCCGCGCACCGGGACTGTCATAAGCGACCGAACCCGAGGCCGCTGTTAGATGATACCAGCCATTGCCAAGCAGAAATGCCATGCAAAGCCCCAGAACCGGCAGGTTTTTCCGGTTCTTGCCGGATAGTATCTCGCGCCCGATGATCCCGGCTAGCGCCGCCAGAAATCCGAGGTCGACCAGTGCGACAAGCCCCCATGGCCAGCCGCCGCCGAACAGAACCACGACGCGGCCCGCGACCCATAGCATCAGCAGCAGCAACAAGGGTTTGCCCGCCACCGGCAAGCGCCCTGTCCAGTTTGGCACGGCGGTCAGAAGAAATCCGCACATCACCGCGGCACCGTAGCCAAAGACCATTTCATGGACATGCCAGTCGACCGGATCGAAGGCGGTGTCGAGCGGTGCCAGCCCTGTCACGGCGGCGATCCACAGCAGCATTGCCAGCGCCGACCATACCCCACCGGCCAGAAAAAAGGGCCGGAACCCACCGCTCAGGAAGGCCGGGCCCTGATAGCCACGCAGATCGGTCGCGGTTCCCATATGTTCGATCCTTTGTATCCGACTTAATTGATCGGGATTTATCTGCGCCGATCCGCGCCGCAATGCAAGCCCGCGCCCTGCGACAGATGCGCCCGCCGCGTTGGGGCCGGGGCCGCTCTTGCAATCAACCCTTCCTGTGGGTAGCAGGGGCGGGAACAATTCAGAGGGTCTGGCTATGGACGATCTGCGGCAGAAATATCTTGCGCTGGTCTCGGGGGCGGGGGACGAAACGGCGCTCGAAGATGTGCGGCTGGCCGCGCTGGGCAAGAAGGGCGAAATCAGTCTCAAGATGCGCGAACTGGGCCAGATGGACCCGGAAGTCCGGCAGGCCACGGGGGCGGCGCTCAACCGGCTGAAAGACGAGATCGACACCGCGCTTCGGGCGAAAAAGACGGCGCTGGGGGATGCGGCGCTGGATGCGCGGCTGAAGGGTGAATGGCTGGATGTGACTTTGCCGGGGCGACCGCGCGGGCAGGGCACCATTCATCCGGTCAGCCAGGTCACCGAGGAAGTCACCGCGATTTTCGCCGATATGGGTTTCGCCGTCGCCGAGGGCCCGCAGATCGAGTCCGACTGGTACAATTTCGACGCGCTCAACATCGCGCCCGAACATCCGGCGCGGCAGGAGCACGACACATTCTTCATGCACCGCGATGCGGATGACAATCGCCCGCCGCATGTGCTGCGCACCCATACATCGCCGGTGCAGATTCGGGCCATGCAGGATCAGGGCGCGCCCATTCGCGTCATCGCGCCGGGCCGCGTCTACCGGATGGACATGGACCAGACCCATGCGCCGATGTTCCACCAGATCGAGGGGCTGGCGATTGACCGCGATCTTTCGATGGCCAACCTGAAATGGGTGCTGGAGGAATTCCTGTCAGCCTTCTTTGAAACCCGCGTGGCCACGCGTTTCCGCGCCTCGCATTTTCCCTTCACTGAGCCATCGGCCGAGGTAGATATCCAGTGTTCCTGGGTCGGCGGCCAGCTGCGCATCGGTGAAGGCGATGGCTGGATGGAGGTGCTGGGCTCGGGCATGGTGCATCCGCATGTGCTGCGCGCGGACGGCATTGACCCCGACGAATGGCAGGGCTTTGCCTTCGGCATCGGTATCGACCGGCTGGCAATGCTGAAATACGGCATCCCCGACCTGCGCGCGTTTTTCGAGAGTGACCTGCGCTGGCTGCGGCATTACGGGTTCGCCAGTTTGGACATGCCGACGGTGCATGGGGGGCTGAGCCGGTGACAACCATCGTTATCGTCGAGAGCAATCCGGCCAAATACGGGCAGGCAGCACCGCAGTTTCGCGACGTGTTGCACCAGATTGACCCTAGCCTGACGGTCCGCATCGTGACGCCCTATGACACCCCGCTGGCGGCGGATGCCTTTGCCGGGGCCGATGGCGTCATCTTCACCGGATCGGCGGTGGATTGGAACACATCTTCCCCCGAGGCCGAACCCCTGCGCGCCGCGATGGTGGCCGCATTGGCGGGGGAGAGGCCGGTCTTTGGGTCGTGCAACGGTATGCAGCTTGCCGCCTCGGTTCTGGGCGGGCAGGTCGGGGCCAGCGCCAGCGGCAGGGAAATTGCGGTGGCCCGTGACGTGCGGCTGACAGCGGCGGGGGCTGACCATCCGATGATGGCGGGGCGCGGATCGGGGTTTTCGGTGCTCTGCTGGCACCGCGACGAGGTGACGGCGCTGCCGCCCGGCGCGGTGGTTCTGGCCGGCAACGCCCATAGCGGCGTTCAGGCAATGGCGGTGACGGGC
>JBATDH010000407.1:0-26729 GCA_049663365.1 Albidovulum sp.
TTTCCCCCCCCACCCCCACCGGATGGCGACATATCGGCCAGACCTGTTTTCGCGGCTTTCGCCCCGAGGACGAAACGCCTTTCATCTTGCGCAGCGGCGATGAAGTTTCTCTAGTTTCGATCGACGCCGAGATGCTGGAACGGCTCAAAACCGATCCAACAACCAATGGCGGCGCGACGTGCGAGCCGATCCGGTGAACCGAGCGCTGATCATCCACAGCGTCGGCCCCGGCGTAACGGTACAAGACCGCGGGCGCGAAGGATATCTGGCCCAGGGGCTATCACGGGGCGGGGCTGCCGATCAGTTGGCGGTCGCCGAAGGGGCGGCCTTGCTGGGGCAGGATCAATCGCTGGCCATGGTTGAAATGGCGGGATTTGGCGGTGTTTTTGAACCGAGTGAGCCAATACGCATTGCGCTGACAGGTGCGCCGATGCGTGTGATGATTGACGGTGAAGCGCTGGCCTGGAATGCCAGCCACACCGTCAGACCCGGTCAGCGTCTCTCCATCGGTACGGCCGTGAAAGGTGTATATGGCTACCTTCATATTGGGGGCGGCATTGAAACGCCGGTGTCTTTGGGCAGCCGGTCGGCGCATCTGACGGCCGGTATTGGATCTGCGATTGCAGCGGGTGATCTTTTGCCTGTCGGGCAGGATCGGCAAGATGCCGGTCGCACGGGGCTGGTTCTGGCCGTGGCAGACAGGTTCGAAGGCGGCAATATCCGCGTTGTTCCCAGCGCGCAGACTGATCGGTTTTCCGATACCACGCGCGCCCGTTTCGAAGCAACGCGCTTTACCAGAGACGCGCGCGGCAACCGTCAGGGCGTCAGGCTGACCCACGGGGCCGAACCGTTCGGGGCCGAGGATCAGCTCAATATTCTGTCGGAAATCATCGTGCCCGGTGACATCCAGATGACCGGCGACGGAACGCCCTATGTCCTGTTACCCGAATGCCAGACGATGGGGGGCTATCCGCGCATTGGCACAGTCGTGCCTTCTGACCTGCCGATCGTGGCACAGGCGGCACCGGGCACAACGCTGACCTTTCGGTTCGTGACACTGGAGACAGCGCTTGAATCCCATCGCCAAAGCCACTCTCATGCGGCGAGCGACTTGAAAAAGCGGCTATGCCCGCTTGTCCGTGACCCGCGCGAGATGCAGGATTTGTTGTCATTCCAACTGATCAGCGGTGTGACTTCGGGCGACGATCCGGGCGATTGATGAAAGGGAAGACAATGACGAAAGTGGATTTGAACGCCGATATGGGCGAATCTTATGGTCGTTGGACCCTGGGCGATGACGCGGCCCTGCTGGGTATCGTGACATCGGCCAATATAGCCTGCGGTTTTCATGCCGGCGACCCGGACGTCATGGCCGCCACGATGCGGATGGCGGTTGGCAAAAATGTCGGGATCGGCGCGCATCCGGGATTTCCCGACCTGCAAGGCTTTGGTCGCAGGCCCATGGTCCTGCCTGCCGACAGTCTGCAAAATGCCATTCGCTACCAACTGGGTGCGGCGCAGGCGATGGCGGCGGCAGCCGGAGGGGAATTGCGCCACGTCAAATTACACGGGGCGCTATCCAATATGGCGTCGCGGGACGCTGGACTGGCGCGGATTTGTTATGAAGCCGTGCGCGATTTCGATCCGAACCTTGTCATCATGGTGTTGGCGGCCACCGCGATGCAAGATGTGGTCAAGGATATGGGCTGTGACTATGCCGCCGAGATTTTCGCCGATCGCGCCTATGAAGATGATGCGACACTGGTGGACCGATCGCAAAAGGGGGCCGTGATTCATGACGCAAAGGTGGCGGCTGAACGCATGGTGAGAATGGTGAAGGAAGGTGCCATCATTGCCGAAAGCGGCAAGAAGATACCAACCCGTATCGATACGATCTGTCTGCACGGGGACACCCCGGAAGCGGTTGGCATCGGACAGGCCGTCCGCAAGGCATTGGCCGATGCAGGGGTAACTGTACAGAAGCTTTAATCCGCAGAGGCCAAATCCGGGTCATCCGCGATGCGGGCGAGATAGCGACCGTATTGGGTTTTCAGATAGGGCTTTGCCAAGGCGTGAAGCGCATCGGCGTCAATCCAGCCGTTCAGGAATGCGATTTCCTCGGGGCAGCCGACTTTCAGGTTCTGCCGCTCTTCGATGGTGCGGATGAAATCGGCAGCCTCCAGAAGGCTTTCATGGGTGCCGGTATCAAGCCAGGCAAATCCCCGCCCCAGTGTTTCGACGCGTAACTGCCGATCGCGATGATAGGCGTTCAGCAGGTCGGTGATTTCCAGCTCTCCGCGCGGTGAAGGGCGGATGTCGCCTGCGCGCCGCGATGCGTCGGCGTCAAGAAAGTATATGCCGGTAACGGCATAGGCGCTTTTGGGCTTTTCGGGCTTTTCGACAATCGACATGACCCGGCCTTCCCGGTCAAATTCGACAACGCCGTAGCGCTCGGGGTCGGAAACACGATAGCCAAATACGGTCCCACCTGAACTGCGAGCGTCAGCCGCCTTGAGTTTTGCCGAAAGCCCTTCGCCGAAAAAGACATTGTCGCCAAGAACCATGGCCGATGGCGCACCGGCCAGGAAGTCCTTGGCCAGCAAATAGGCCTGCGCCAGCCCGTCGGGCGAGGGTTGGACGATGTATTCAAACTGCATTCCCCAGGCTGAACCGTCACCAAGCAGCCCCCTGAATTGCGGAAGATCGTGCGGGGTAGAAATGATGGCGACCTCGCGAATGCCGGTCAGCATCAAGACCGAAAGCGGGTAATAGATCATCGGTTTATCGTAAAGGGGCAGCATCTGCTTGGACACCGAATGGGTGATCGGATAAAGCCGCGTGCCGGAACCGCCCGCCAAAATGATGCCTTTGCGGCCTGATGCGGTCATGTCGTTGTCTCCAGTTCGCGAATAACGTCGGCCAGGCCCTTGTGCCAGTCGGGTTGTTCTATGCCATAGGCCTGATGAATGCGCGAACAATCCAGGCGAGAGTTGAGCGGTCTTTGGGCCGGTGTCGGAAACTCAACCGTTGGAATGCGGATGACTTTCGGCGGTTTTTGCAGGCTGGATTGGGCAAAGACGGTTTCGGCGAAATCTGCCCAACTGACCGCAGGAGTTCCCGCAAAATGAAAGATGCCGGTTTTGCCCTGTCCGGCATGGAACGCAGCGGCCATGACCCAAAGCGCATCGGCAATGGCGGTGGCAGGGGTCGGTCCACCATGCTGATCGTCAACGATCTTCAGCTCGTCCCGCTCGGCGCCCAGGCGCAGCATTGTTTTCACGAAGTTTTTCCCGTGCGATGAAAAGACCCATGAAGTTCGCAAGATGGCATGTGGCCCGCCTGCGCCCGTGACAAGCCGTTCTCCCTTTAATTTGGTCGCGCCATAGGAGCCAAGCGGGGAGGCCGCATCGCCTTCACGACGCGGACGGTTGCCGGTGCCATCAAACACATAATCCGTCGAAATGTGCAAAAAGGGCACCCCGCGCAAAGCGGCGGCGCGCGCCATGGCGCCGGGGGCCTCTGCGTTGACGGTTTGGGCGGTATTTGGGTCATCTTCGGCCTGATCAACGGCGGTGTAGGCGGCGGCGTTGATGACGACGTCTGCATCCGACGCGGCAATCGCACTTTCGCAGGCCCGCGGGTCGGTCAGGTCAGCCCTATCCCTGCCCAGTGCCGTCAGTTGAACGCCGGCTGGTACTTGGCGCGCGAGTTCCGTGGCCACCTGACCGGATGTGCCGAAAATCAGGGCCTTCATCCCGACCCGAGCCTTTGGCCGACCCCGTCGCGGCCCTCCAGTGCCCGCCACCAGGGTTCGTTGCCTAAAAACCAATCGACAGTCAGTTCCAGACCCTGATCAAGTGTGACCGACGGCTTCCAGCCCAGTTCCTGGCGAATCCGCGTCGGATCAATCGCGTATCGCTGGTCATGGCCGGGGCGGTCAGTCACAAAGGCGATCTGATCGGCATAAGGTTTGTTGCCAGGTCGCTTTTCATCGAGGATTTTACATATCTTGCGCACCAGTTCCAGATTGGTGGCCTCATTCTCGCCGCCGATATTGTAACAGCGGCCGACCTTTCCGTGCTGAACCACGGTAAGCAGCGCATCGGCATGGTCTTCGACATAAAGCCAGTCGCGGGTATTGTCGCCCTTGCCGTAGATCGGGATCGGCGCGCCAGACAGTGCCTTGATGATCACCACCGGGATGAGCTTTTCAGGAAAATGGTAGGGCCCGTAATTGTTGGAGCAATTGGTCAGAACCACTGGCAGCCCGTAGGTTTCGTGCCAGGCGCGGACAAGATGGTCCGAGGATGCCTTTGATGCCGAATAAGGTGATCGGGGATCATAGGGCGTGTCTTCGGTGAATTTGCCGGTCGGGCCGAGCGATCCGAACACTTCGTCGGTCGAGATGTGGTGAAAGCGGAAGGTCGCGGGTTTTCCTTCGTCTGTCCAATAGACGCGGGCGGCCTCCAGCATCGTGTAAGTGCCGGTGATATTGGTCTCGATGAAAGCCGCGGGGCCGTCGATGGAACGGTCCACATGGCTTTCGGCAGCCAGGTGCATGACCGCATCCGGTCGATGTTTTCGCAATATCCGGTCAACCGCCGACCGGTCACAGATATCGGCACGCTCAAAGGTGTAAAGCGGGCTGTCTGAAACCTCGGCGACATTGCTGAGACTGCCCGCATAGGTCAGCTTGTCGAGGTTGACGACGGCAACGCCTCTTTTGACTGCCTGCCGAATAACCGCCGAGCCAATGAACCCAGCGCCACCTGTAACCAGAAGTTTCATCGTCAGTCGCCGTAGCTGAAAGGGGACGTAAAATCACGCAATAAGGGTGCCTTTTGGTCCTTGTCTGACAGAATGGCGGTTGCCGGGTCAATGCCCCAGTCAATGCCGATATCGGGATCGTCAAACCTGACCGCCCCATCACATTCGGGCGCATAGACATCAGAGCATTTGTAAAGCAGCTCGCAGTCAGGTTCGCGGGTGACAAAGCCATGCAAAAATCCGGCGGGTATGAAAATTTGCAGTCCGTTGTCGCGGGAAAGCTCGACACCTGCCCATTTCCCATAGGTCGGTGAACCGCGCCGGATATCCACCGCGACATCGAAAACCCGCCCGCGCCCGCAGCGAACCAGTTTGGCCTGCGCGTGGGGGGGCGACTGAAAATGCAACCCCCTGACGGTTCCGGCATCGCGCGAGTATGAGTGGTTGTCTTGGACGAATCCGGTAGTGATTCCGTGCGACGCAAGAACATTGGCGTTCCAGACCTCACAAAACCAACCGCGACTATCTTCAAAGCGCTTTGGCTCCAGAATCAAGACGTCGGCAAGAGCAGTTTTTTCAATGATCATAAGAGCCTTGCAAATTCATTCGTTCAGGTGTTGGCAGATTGCTTCGCGTCGTGCGGGGCGACCCTACAGCCTTGCCTGGCCCGGTGAAAGAGGAAGGCACCTATCTTCCTCACGCGGTTCTGAAATGATGTAAAAGGTAGAACAATCGCAACCGATAAGATGGGTTGGAACCAATGCAAGCAACAATCCGGAAACCTAATCAGCCAACCTCAGCGGAAAGAATTTCGTTTGAGAAGGACCATCCGCACTTGCCCATTAGAGAGTCAACTGCGACAAGTATTGTTGCCAAAATATGCAAAGAGTACTGTTTTGTATGGAATTTCGTGAAATAGAGAGACACTGAGAGTCAGTTTTTGTCGGTTTTGCGGGAATGTCGAGCGAGAATGCGGAAAGGGGTGGCCGGGCGCTGAAACGGCTGCAATACAAGGTCAGATAGCTGGGCCGATGAATACTTGCGACCATTTCCAAAATCACGGCATTTTGCCCAAGAAATAGACTCAATAATTGCCACAAAGTTGTCGGGCCGGATATTCTCCTGACAGAAGAATTCAAACGAAGTTAGTGTGTATTTTGAAATGTGACCGATGCCGCAATGATGACCGAAAGTTGCCGTGCGTACAAATAGCATGCCATATTCTTGTCAGGAGCGTCTGCGATATGTCGCGCAAGGCGGGGGTCAACCAACGCGGCAATTTCGTTGCGCGCTGCGTTGCTTGGCATGAACAGACCGTCGGAAACCGCTGGCGCATGAAGGAAATCGACTGATGAGCGTTGTTTCAAAGCGGATTCTTGTGACTGGCGGCGCTGGCTTCCTGGGGTCACATCTTTGCGAAAAGCTGCTTGACGCAGGCCATGACGTGCTTTGTATCGACAACTATTTCACCGGTCGCCGCGCCAACGTCGCCCATCTGCTGGAAAATCCACGCTTTGAGATCATGCGTCACGATGTGACGTTTTCGCTCTATGTCGAAGTTGACGAGATTTACAATCTCGCCTGCCCCGCCTCACCTGTGCACTATCAGCATGATCCGGTTCAGACGACAAAGACGAGTGTTCACGGCGCCATCAACATGCTGGGGCTGGCCAAGCGCCTGCGCGCCAAGATCCTTCAGGCATCCACCTCAGAGGTCTATGGCGACCCGGTGGTTCATCCCCAGACCGAGGCCTATTGGGGCAATGTGAATCCGATCGGTTTTCGGTCTTGCTATGACGAAGGCAAACGCTGTGCCGAGACGCTGTTTTTCGACTATTACCGCCAGCACAGGCTGCGCATCAAAGTTGCGCGTATTTTCAATACCTACGGACCGCGGATGCATCCGCAAGATGGCCGGGTGGTGTCGAACTTCATCATGCAGGCATTGGCGGGCGAACCCATCACGATCTATGGCGATGGTAGCCAGACGCGGTCATTCTGTTTTGTCACTGACCTGATTGACGGGCTGATCGGGCTGATGGAAACCGGTGACGAGGTTACCGGGCCGATGAATATCGGCAACCCGGTGGAAATGTCGATCCTGGAATTGGCCGAGGCGGTTATCGAAATGACCGGCGCGCGGTCCGAACTGGTTTTTGAACCTTTGCCCCATGACGATCCGGTCCAACGAAAGCCGGATATCAGCTTTGCCCGCCAGGCCCTGGGTTGGGAACCCAAAGTCGCGCTGCGCGACGGGCTACAAAAGACTATCGCCTATTTTTCAGCCCTCAGGAGCGAAATTGAACATATAGAAAGGCAAAAGTGATGTCCGCTAATGCACCGGTCACCCTAACATCCGCGAATTCGAGCGTCAGCAAGTCGCTTGTCTGGGTTGCGCTGGCGGTTTTGGCCTGTCTGAGCGTATTGATGGTGAATGGCCGTCCTTTGTTTTACTTCGATACCATTGGCTATATTTCGCAGGGCCACAATGCTCTGCGCCAGTTGGGGTGGAAGGCTGAATCCCCTCTTGAGGGTCGCAATGCAATCGTGGCGGAAGAAAGCGTTGGGTCATCGTCACCGGGGCTGACCAAAATTGAGGCGGACAACACAGTCGATGGGTCGCGGTCAACGGTCTATGCTCTCTTGTCCGGGGCATTGGCGCGGTTGGGGGTTCTTGAAGGGCTGATTGCCCTGAACGTATTGGCGGTTTTCCTTGCGCTCTGGATGCCGATGCGGGTTGCCGCGCGGCTTTGGGCAAACGGACCACCTGTCGCGCAGATGATCGCAATTCCGATCGTGGTTGCATGTTTCGGGTCATTGCCCTTCTATATTGCCTTCCTAATGCCCGATACATTTGCTCCGGTTTTGTTGCTGGTACTGGCAACCCTGACGGTTTTCGCGCGCCACATGCGCATGTGGGAAATCGCCTTTCTGATCGGACTCGGGGCATTGGCGATCACCTCGCATCTGTCGCATCTGGCGATAACGGTGCTGATGGTGCCCGCAGCGGCCTTGGTGTCCGTCGTCATGTCGCGCCGCCGGTGGTGGTTGCCGCCTGCGATTATTCTGGTCATTCTGGGGATCGGGTTTGCCGAACAAAGCGTACTTCGCTCTGCCGCCAAAGCCGTTTCCAATTCGATAGTCGTCGTCAAACCCTATATCACGGCCCGCCTGATACAGGACGGGCCAGGGTTTCAGTATTTGCGGACCCACTGCCCTGACGACAGCATCCCGACCTGCAAGCTTTACCGCACTTTGATGCTGTCCTCTGATCCCTACCGTTTGACCGCTTCGCATATCGTCTTTGAAACCAGCGAAAGGTTGGGGTCATTCCGGCTTATGACGCCGGAAGAGCAAAAACAGGTGGCCGATCATCAGATCGGGTTCTTCTTCAAGGTGCTGGTGAATGACCCGGTGGGTACAACACTGGCGTTTCTCAAGAACACATTCATTCAGGCAGGCTGGGTAAGTGTCGATATGACGCTGCAATCGGACAAAATGGTTGAACTGCACAAAGGTGTCGGGGGCCTGCTGACCGGGTCGTTCGGACATGGTCGACTGACCAGCAACGTGGACTGGCTGAATGTGGTGACGCCGGTGCAGCAGGCTGTTTATTTGATTTCCCTTGCCGCGATCCTGTCACTGCTGGTTTTTGGGCGAAACGTGCCCAGGGAAATCAAGGCGCTGTCCGTCATGCTGATTTTGGGCATTCTTGCGAATGCACTGGTTTGCGGCGGTATTTCCCAGCCTGCGACCCGATATGGCGCGCGCGTTATCTGGCTGTTGCCATTGGCGGCAACGATAATGGTCATGTTCGCGCGACGGCACCCTGGCCCGCAAGTCAGTGCAGGTAGGCGTTGATGGCCGGAAATTCGGAACTGACAATCTCCATTGTGATGCCGGCCTACAATGCGGCCCATTTGTTGCCGGGCGTCCTGGAGCCGCTGATGGGGATGCTGGCGCGCGGTGAGGTGTCAGAGGTCATCGTCGTCGATGACCAGTCGCCTGACGCAACGGCCGACGTGGCACGGGATATGGGCGCGCGCGTTTTGACGACGCCCAAGAATGGCGGCCCAGGGGCGGCGCGCAATCTGGCGGCTGAACAGGCGGTCGGGGATATCTTGTGGTTTGTCGATTCGGATGTGATCGCCTGGCCTGACGGTGCCGCGAAAGTGCGGGCAGCGATGGCCGAGGAAGGCGTTGCCGCTGTCTTTGGATCATATGATGCATCGCCCGCAGGCGCGCCGTGGTTTTCGCGCTACAAAAACCTGATGCACCGTTTTTATCACCAGAAGGCCGAGCGGGAAGCCGCGACATTCTGGGCCGGGTGCGGTGCCGTGCGCGCCGACATCTTTCGCAAAATCGGGGGTTTTGATATCGAAACCTATCGGGTGCCGTCGATAGAAGACATCGAACTTGGCTACCGCATCCGTTCGGCGGGCGGTCGGATTGTCGTGGACCCGACCCTGTTGGGAAAACATCTGAAAGTATGGACGCCCAAGAACGCAATCTTTACCGACATCTTCCGTCGCGCCTTGCCCTGGTCACGATTGATGATTTCGCGTGAAGGTGTGGCCAATGACCTCAATACCAGTCGGTCCGAACGTGCCAAGGCGGTGATCGCCGGATCGTTCTTTCTGTCAATATTGGTCATGGCATTTTATCCCGGCCTATGGCCAGTGACGGTAGGTTTTGCTGTTCTCGCGCTGCTGGCAAACTGGCGGTTGGCCAAGTTTCTCTATGGAAATGGCGGTTTGATGTTCGCCGTCGGATCGCTCATCTATCATCAGTTTTACTACGTCTATTCAGCGGCGGCATTTAGCTGGTGCTTGTTTGAGTATCATATTTTGGGGATTAAGGACCGCCTGCATGTTCCGTGAACGGACTGCTCAGCCGGTTCAATGGCGATAATTTGTAACTGCAAGGGCAGTGAAGGGAAGTTTTTACGATGGTAACCAAAAGGGCCACAAAGGCCAAATCGCAGGAAGTTAAGTCCGAACTTGAGGGTATGTCCCTCAGTGTGGTGATCCCGGCCTTTAACGAAGAAGGCGCGGTGCAGGCGACGATTGAAGATGTCCGGACGGCCATGGACCCCTTGGGTGTTCCCTATGAGATTATCGTGGTCGACGATGGGTCCGAAGACAACACGCTTGAAATCGCGCGGCAAACCGGCGTGATCGTGGACAGCAATCAGGTCAACACCGGGTATGGGGCCTCGCTGAAGCGTGGGGTCAAACGGGCGCAGTACGAATATGTGGCGATCATCGACGCCGACGGCACCTATCCGCCGCATTATCTTCCGTCGATGCTGGCGATGTGCCGCGATCAGGACATGGTTGTGGGCGACCGCGGCGCGGGCATGAAAAACGTCCCCTGGATTCGCAAACCGGCGAAATGGGTGCTCAATACCTTTGCGTCCTTCCTGGCGGAACGGAAGCTCAATGACCTCAACTCTGGCCTTCGGGTATTTCGCAAATCAGAATTGGTGCCGTTCATTCCGCTATTGCCGCAGAAATTTTCGTTTACGACAACGATCACGCTATGCATGTCCTGTAACGGTAAGCGGATGATCTATACACCGATTGAGTATGGCAAACGGGTTGGCAAGTCGAAAATCAGGCCCGTGGATTTTATCAACTTCATCATTCTTGTCTTGCGTATGACCGTGCTGTTCAACCCGTTACGGGTTTTCATTCCGCTGGGACTTGGGCTGATGGCCCTGGGAATGGTCAAATTCATCTATGACATCTGGATGGATAACCTGTCCGAAACAACGATTTTCGCCTTTCTGTCGGCTTTGATTATCTGGTCGCTGGGCCTGATCGCCGACATGATTTCGCGACTGCACCTGCGGCCCTGATATGAGCGAGGCGAAAAGGCCCAACAAATCTTTGCGAAACTGGGGGATCAGAGCGATGGGGTCAGCCCTTTTTTTGGGCGCACTATTCTGGTTCTTGCCGCGCGATGCGATCATTGCCGGGTTTTCGCGGATATCGTTTGGCCTGTTTTTGGGTGTGCTGGCGATTTTCTTTCTGGGTCATGTCGCGGCGGCGGCCAAGTGGTGGCTCTTGCTGGGGCGCGGCATTCCATTTGGCGTTGCGATCAAGGCGCATTTTGCCGGTCTGGCCGCTAATCTGTGTCTGCCCGGCGCGGTGGGCGGGGATGCAGTTCGTGCCGGTATCGCCCATGTGGCCATGCGCGATGGCCCCAAAATGGCGGCGGGTGCCGTGGCTGACCGCATGATCGATATGGTGGCCCTTGCGTTTCTGGCAATGGCGGGCGCGCTGGCGCTTAGGGGAAGCTCAAACGGCTTGTCACTGGCCATAGAGTCAGGGGGCGTTCTGGTCGGTTTGTTGATCTTGTCGATCTATGCATTGCCGGTGGTGGTTCAGAAGGCCTGGGATACGTTCCCGAGGTTGCCCGCGCGGGGTCTGGCCACCAAGGTCGCCCAGTCATTTGCCGATCTGGGGCGCAAGCCGGGTTTGTTGCTGGCAACACTTTTGATGTCCATCACCATTCAGGGCATCTTTGTTTGCCTGTCGATCAGGCTGGCCCTTGCCGTCGGCGTCGATATTCCCGACGCGGCGTGGTTCTTTGCCTGGCCATTGGCCAAAATCATTGCCGTTCTTCCCATCTCGCTTGGGGGGCTTGGGGTCCGCGAAAGCTCGCTTGCGGCATTGCTCGTGCCTTACGGCGCACAAGCCGCACAGGTTGTTGCAGCAGGTCTGGTCTGGCAGGCGGTGTTGTTTGCGGCCGGTGCGACAGGCGCGATCATATTGATGCTGTCGGGGTCAGGATTGCGCCCGGCCAAGATGGCAAGACAAAAGAGTGAAGGGTAAAGTGATGAGTAAGAAAGCGACATTGCAAGGTGACGCCGGGCCAAGAATAACTGTCTTGGGTGCCGGTCCTGCCGGAATTGCCGCCGCCTATGCGTTGACCAAAGGCAAAGCGCAGGTTGAGGTCTTGGAACGCGCACCTGTTGCCGGGGGCAATTCCACCTCGTTCCAGATTGACGGGATCTGGTGTGACTATGGCTCGCACCGGTTTCACCCGGTGGCAGACCCAGCCGTCATCGCCGATGTGAAATCGCTTTTGGGCGACGATCTGTTGTTACAGCCCCGGCATGGACGTATCCGGCTTGGCGGCAAGTGGATTCATTTCCCGCTGAAACCGGCGGACGCATTGCTGCGCCTACCCAAGCCGTTTGCTGCGTCGTTGCTGGCAGATATGTTGCTGAAGCCGTTTCGTGGCAAAGGAACTGGTGCCAAGAGTTTTTCATCGGTCCTCTATGACGGGCTGGGCCGGACGATTTCAGAGAATTTCTACTTCCCCTATGTCAAGAAACTCTGGGGCCTTGATCCGGACAAACTGGCCGTGATGCTGGCCGAACGGCGGGTTTCCAGCGGGTCTGTCGGCAAAATCCTGGGCAAGATGATGCGCATGTTGCCGGGGATGCGGGGGGCGACCACCGGGCGTTTTTACTATCCCCGCAAGGGTTTCGGGCAGATTTCACAGTCCATGGTGGACGCGGCAACGGCGCAGGGTGCCGCGTTTCGGTTTGGGGCCGATGTGGCCCGGATCGAACGGGCCAATATGCAGGTCACTGGCGTTGTAACCAATGACGGTGGCAAAGAAACCCGTCACGAGGCGGATCAGGTCTTTTCGACGATTCCGCTGACGACGGTTGTGCGTCTGATGGACCCGCCGCCACCGCCCGAGGTGATGATGGCCGCGGATTCCATCCGTTTTCGGGGCATGATTCTGGTTTACTTGATCCTCAAGACCGATCAGTTCACCGAATATGATGCCCATTACTTTCCAGAGCTGTCGATCCCCATCAGCCGGATGTCAGAACCCAAGAACTACAACTCGGCGACCGAACCGAAGGGGCGCACTATCCTTTGTGCCGAACTGCCCTGCGATCCCGGCGAAAAATGGTGGACCATGTCCGACGAAGAGATAGGCAAACATTTCTGCCAATGGCTGGAAGGTGTCGGTCTGCCTGTCACCATGCCGGTTGACCGCTGTGAAACCCGCCGACTTGCCCATGCCTATCCGGTCTATGACCTCGATTATCAGCGCCATTTTGAAACCGTGGATAATTGGCTGCTTGGGCTTGACGGATTTCTCAGTTTCGGCCGTCAGGGGCTTTTTGCCCATGACAACACCCATCACGCCTTTGCCATGGCCTATGCAGCGGTCGACAGTTTGACACCTGACGGAAAAGTCGATGGGACGAAATGGGCGGCGAACCGACATGAGTTTGAAAGCCACCGGGTCGAGGATTGATGCGTGACCCAGCCTGTCGTCGATCTCCTAATGTACCATTCGGTTTCCGATCGGGGCGGGGCCACGTCCATCGCGCCGAAAGTCTTCGCCGAACAGATGCGTGCGATTGGGGAATGTGGGGTCAAAGTCGTAACACTTGACGACTACCTTGCCGCAAAGGCCGGTAAAACCACCTTGCCGCCGCGCTCGGTGATTTTGACCTTTGACGATGGTTTTCAGGATTTTGCCGAGATTGCCTGGCCGATCATGCGCAAGCTCGGATTCCGCCCCATGGTCTATTTGCCGACAGGTTATGTCGGCCGCGTCGAGGGATGGCATGGAATAGCCAATCCGCCGCGCCCCTTGATGGGGTGGGACACCATCCGCGCCTTGGTCGGCGAAGGCGTCGATTTCGGCAGTCATACTGTCAGTCATCCCAATCTTGACGCGGTTGATGATGAAAGACTGGCGGATGAGTTGGCGCAGTCGAAAAAGGTCATTGAGACCAGACTTGACCACCCCGTCCGGCATTTTGCGCCGCCCTATGGCATTGCCGGAGCAAACGCCCGTTCACGGATTGCCGCATCCTATGAAAGCTCGGTCGGCACACGGCTGGGGCAGACAACGCTGGATTGCGACCCTTTCGATCTGCCCCGGATCGAGATGTTTTATTTCACCGATAGTGCGCGGTGGCGGGCGCATCTGGCCGGTCGCGGTAACACCTATATGGCGAAACGCAAATTGTTGCGCATCGTAAAAGGTGCCGTGATGAAACCTTGGCGGGGGTTGTAGATGCCGCGCCACTTTCTGCCAGTCCATCGTTTTGCCTGTAAAAAGAGCGCTGTCGTATGACCATCGGGAACAAGTTCATTCGCGGTGTTGCCTGGATGGCCGCAGGCGGCTGGACCGAACAGGCGATCAATTTTGTCGTCTTTGTCACGATGGCGAAAATTCTCGGCCCCGAGCTTTACGGGCTTTTGTCGATGGCGGCGGTATTCATTGTTCTGTCAGAGGCCTTGGTGCGCGAATCCGTATCGGAATACCTGATCGCGGCGCATGATCCATCGGTTGAGGATTACAATGCCACTTTCTGGCTGACGGCTGGGCTGGGGCTGGTGCTGGCGCTGTTCTTGTTTCTGGCAGCGGGGCCAATTGCCCAGCTTTACGGCCAACCTGTCGTTGAAGGGCTGATCCAGGGGTTGTCGGTGACGGTCCTGCTGATCGCCTTTACCGCTGTCCCGGTCGCCATTCTGAGGCGGGAATTCAATTTCCGGGTTCTGTCGCTGCGCGCGATTGCGGGCGTGATCGTCGGTGGGGCGGTCGGTATCGGCATGGCGGTCACCGGTTATGGCGTGTGGAGTTTCGTGGGCCAGTGGATTGCGATGATCACGACGAATGTGGTCATGGCCTGGACGGCGGTCGAATGGCGTCCTGGGTTGGCCACAACGCGGCTGCACCTGACGCGGGCAGGTGCCTTTGGGGCGCAGGTGCTGGGCCTTCGCTTGGCAGAGCTTGCCGTGGTGCAGATGCCGACGCTTTTGATCGGCGCAACGCTCGGGCCACTGGCGACGGGGCTTTATTCGGTATCCTGGCGTCTGGTCGAAACGCTGACTTTCCTGATTTCCACCCCCTTGCGGATGGTATCGCAACCTGCCTTTGCCGCCGTGCGGCGCGAAGGCGGGCGGGCAGGGGATTTGCTGTTGGATATTGCCCGGCTGACGGGCGTTGTAGCCTTTCCGTTCTTCGTGGGGCTTGCTGTGGTCGCCGAGCCGGTTCTGAGGCTGATTTTCGGGGCCGACTGGCTGGCGGCTGCGCCGGTCCTGTCGGTCATGGCGTTTCTAGGTCTCTATTTCTCTATCGCGATGGTCCAGCAGAGCTTTTGCCTTGCCGCGGGCAAAGCTGGTGAAATCACCATCCTGACTTGGGCAAATGTTGCGCTTGGTGCGGTGCTGATGTTGATCGCGGCCCGTTGGGGGCTGGTGGCGATCACCGGGGCTTTTGTCGCGGCGCATTATGTCTTGTGGATATTCCGCTATCGGCTGGTCGCTCGACTGGGGGATATGTTGGTGACGCCGCTGCTGACCTGCAACATCCTGCCGGCATTGGCGACAGCGGTCATGGCGGGCGTGGTCATCGTGGTACATGCGGCACTTTCCGACCTGCCGCTTGTGGTCGATGTCACTGTCAGCATCCTGAGCGGGATCGCTGTTTTTGTAGTGTTGACGTTGCTCTTCATGCGCGACAGGCTGCGGCTCTTTCTGTCTTACGCAAGGCCGGGCGAAGGGGCAGGCGGGGCGGTGACATGAAATCGCTTCGCATTGTGATGTTCACTACCTTCTATCCACCCTATTCCTTTGGCGGCGATGCCATCGGCGTGCAAAGAATGGCGCGCGCCCTGGCGGCGCGCGGGCATCAGGTGACCGTCGTGCATGATGAGGACAGCTACCTTATTCTTGGCGGCAAGGCCCCGGCCAGTCCGCCAGCCGCGGACGGTGTAGAACAGATCGGGTTGCGGAGCAAAAACGGGTTTCTTTCCAACATTTTGACCCAGCAAACCGGACGACCTGTCATTCACGCCGCGCGTATCCGTGCGGTACTGGATGACATTCAGCCCGATATCATCTGGTACAACAACACCTCGCTGGTGGGTGGTCCGGGCTTGTTGCAAATGGGCGAAGGTCTGAAGATTTATGAGGCGCATGAACATTGGCTGGTATGCCCGACCCATGTTCTGTGGCGGCATGGGCGGGAGCTTTGTGATCAGCGCCAATGCCTGAAATGCGTGATCAATTACCGGCGTCCGCCGCAGCTTTGGCGGTATACCGGGATGCTCGACCGTGCCCTTGACGGAATGGATTTGATCATCGCCAAAAGCGAATTCAGCCGCGCCAAACATCGCGAATTCGGGCTGCGGCAGGATATGGTGGTGCTGCCCTATTTCCTGCCGGATATTGATGAGGCGGGTGCCAAGCCCTACACCGGCCACCCCAGACCCTATTTTCTTTTTGTGGGCCGGTTGGAAAAGATCAAGGGTTTGCAAGATGTCTTTCCCGCCATGGATCGGTATCCCGAGGCCGATCTGCTTATCCTTGGCGATGGCGATTATACCCATGAGTTAAAGGCCTTGGCGTCAGGGAACCCCCGCATCCAATTCCTGGGGCGCAAGACGCCGGAAGAACTTGACGCCTATTATCGTGGAGCGCTGGGGCTCATCGTGCCATCGGTGTGCTATGAGACCTTCGGCATTATCCTGATCGAGAGCTTCCGGCTGGGCACCCCGGTCATCGCCCGGCGTCTTGGGCCGTTCCCGGAAATCGTAGAGACATCTGGTGGCGGTGTTTTGTTCGATAGCGAAGACAGTTTGATAAACGCCATGCGGCAGTTGCAGGGCGACCCTGCCGGCCGTGCATTGCAGGCCAAGGCGGCGCGCAACGCTTTCGAGACGATCTGGCGCGAAGACCGGGTTCTGGAGGCTTATGGCGCGGCTTTGGCAAAGGCCGCCCACCGCAAAGGCGACGGGGTATTGGCGCGTGCATTAGAAGCCGGTGCATTTGAAGGCACCGGCACATGATCCGTTAAGGTGCCAGCGACCCGATACGATGGGCATTTGCCATCACGCTGAAAGTGATGGTTGTCGCCGGGATCGTTGGCAGGACGGACGCATCAATGACGTGTACGCGCTTTAGCCCGTAGGGGCGGCCCAGCAGGTCCGACATGCCGGGGGACGTTTCTTTGGCCATCGGCACCGTCGAGCCGGTATGAAAGCTGGAGCCTGGGGCGCCGGGACGGCTGGCAAATGCCAGTGGTATCAATCCGACTTTCGCCATCGCCTGGGACAGATGTTTGGTCGCGATTTTTAGCGACCGCTCCATGTCGCCATTTGCCGCCAATCTGCCTACCAGCCGCCCATCTGGCGACAGGCCCAGGCCAATCTGATGCGAATGATCCGAATGCAGAAACACCTGCCCGACGATCAGGCGCCGGGCCAGTGCCGTCAGAAACGGTTTGGCGATGGGAAGCCGGCGACCATAATTTTCGTGTAAATCACGGGGGAAATGTTCGTTCCAAGTATATACCTGCGCGTGGACCAGTCGTGCCGAAAGCTCTGGAACCTCCATTTCGACGAATATCTGCGGCAGCGTATGAAATGGGCCACGGTCGGGGCGGCGTTTGTTGCGCCAACGCTGGATCATGGGCAGGAAGGCGTGCTGGCTGTCTTTCAGCATCAACTCGCGCCGACCGTTACCTGACATCAACAGAATGCGGGCTGTTTCCAGAACGCCGGCCCCCAGGAATACACGACCGCCCTTGATACTGGTTCCGTCCTTCAGGTGAAGCGTCACCCCATCTGCGCTCTCATCAAGATGCGCAACCACCGCCCCAGGTCTATGAGTGAAGTTCGGGTTTTTTCTGAGGTCTTTCAGCGTGTCGCGCGCCGACCAGATCAGGCCAAACGGGCAGCCATGCAGGCACATGCCACAGCGGCGGCAAGAAGTGTCAACGGCCTGTCTCGCACCCCCGGCAAAGGTGCCAATCCGTGCAAGCACTTCACGCTTGGATGAAAGCCGGGCCAGCAACGCTTCTGCCTGAACGCTCGGCTCAATGCGGTTCCGGTCTTTGAGCTGAAAGGCTGGCAGCAGCTTATCGAGGTCGTCGGCACCACCCGCTATCGGCAGAAATTCGGCGACCGCGCGGTAATGCGGCGCAAGATCATCGGCAGAAATTGGCCAGTCGGAAATATCCTGTTGCCGGTAGGGCAACACGGCGGACCCCCACAGGTTGGAAAGCCCCCCGACTGCCTGTGACGCGCGCAATGCAAACCAGTCGGGTGTTTCGGATAGGGTCGCGCTTGCGGGTTCCATGGCAAAATCGGACCCATAGCGGCGCACCTGCCCTGCCGGAGTTTCATATTGGGGCTGCATCCAGGCGGATCGCGTGGCGTCATCCCAGGCGCGCGGGTCTTGCGCGGCCAGAGCCTCTTGGTTTGCCAAGGCACCGGGTTCCAGTACCTTGCCGCCGTCCAGCATGGTCACCTGTCGTCCGCGCGCCAGCAACGCCATTGCCGCCGAGACGCCCGCCGGACCCGAGCCGATGACGATATCGCGCATGTCAGTCCCGTTTCAGAATGATGATATCGCCGTCGCCCAGAGTGCCGCGAAAATACGCCGCTTCGGTCAGGATAGTGTCTTTGTCCGCCGCAAGTTGCGGCACATCGCGGTAATTGCGCCCCGGAAATCCGACCACCAATATCACCGGGCCCGGCATGGCCATCGCGGCAAGGTATTCGTCATTGGTGAAAATGATCGGCCAGTCGGCATGATAGTAATCGCGAAAATCCTGACCTGAATAGCCAATGGCATAGACCCGGTCGCCGGGTCTGCGCAGGTTTTCGGCAAAATTATACGCGCCAGCCAGATCCTGTTTGGGAAAGTCGTAATTGCGTTTTGCCTGCCAGAAAGAAATCGCCACCATGGCGACAACGGCAAGGATGAAGAGGCCGCGCGAAACCTTCTCGCCACCCAAGAAAAGCGCGAAAACCGCGCAGGAAAGCCGTACGCCCATCACGATCAGCAGCATCAAGAAACCGATGTCGACGAAGAAAAAGCGCGGCCATATGCGCATTCCGACCGCCATCAGAAGGCCAGCGGTCAAGATGATATGCAAAAACGTCGTAGGGGCAAAAAACGGCGCATCCCGGTAAAGCGCAATTGCCCCGAGAGCCGAGAGGATTACAACCGCGCCACCCACGATTGCCACGATCGGACCCGCTTGTCCGATTCCGGTGCGGATCGCCTCGAATGCGGTCCAGATCGGATTTTGATACTCGTGCATGACATCGACAGCCGAGCTTTCCGAAACCGCCGATACCGTGTGCAGAAGGCTGGGCAGAAGCGGCAGATAGATGAGGGCCACCAAAAGCCCGCCGATGAGGAAGCCCATGAAAGGCAAACGCAGGACCGCGCCGTCAAGTTGCCCGCGCAAAGCCCGTGCCGCGACAACAAAGAGCCAGATCAGCCCTTGGGCCATGAAGAAAAACGCACCCGTGAGATGGGTGAAAACCGCGGCAGCCAGGCAAAGACCGTACAGAACCCAGGTCTTTCGGTTGGGTGCGGCCATTCCCCGCAAGAACAGCAACATGCCAAGGGTAGAAAAGAGCGCCAACCCGGTATAGCCGCGGGCATTCTGGGCAAACCAGATTTCGTGATAGGACAGGGCCAGCAACAGCGTCGTAACATGGGCAATGACCGACCCGGCCACATCGCGCGCCAAAAACCACATCGCCGCCAAAGACCCCAAACCGAACAGCATCGCGGGCAGCCGGACAGCCCAAGGGGCATCGCCAAAAAGGGTCATCGAGGCTTTGGCAGCGAAATTGTGCAGATAGTGATGATTCATCGAATAGCTCTGAATCATCTCGCCCCAGCCAAGATTGACATGGGTGACAAGCGTCTGAATCTCATCATGCCACAATGGCGCGTTCAGGCCCCAGATGCGCAGCGCAGCGGCCAGTACGAGAATTGCGCCCAGCCACAAATAGTCATGGTTTTCAGTGTCGCGCATTGCCCGCCTCAGGCCGCCATCGAAGAGCGTTTTTCAGCGACGATGTCTGCGATGATTTCCGACAGCGGCCGCCGGGGGCGAAATCCGATCGTCCGTTCCAGTTTCGATACATCCGGCAAACGCCTAGCCATGTCTTCGAAACCTTCCGGGTAGACGGCGCTATAGGGCACAAGCTTGATCTTTGAGCGTGATCCGGTTGCGGCGATGACCTGTTCGGCCAAGGCACGAATTGTTACTTCCTGATCGTTGGCGATGTTGAACACCTGACCCTGTGCCGCAGGCGTAGCCAGCAGCCTTACCAGTGCTTCGACCACATCCGCGACATGGCCAAAGCAGCGCGACTGTTCACCGGTGCCATGCACCTTCAGCGGGCGGCCATCGAGGGCGGACTGAACGAAATTCGGCAGGACCATCCCGTAGCGCCCCGTCTGACGCGGGCCGGTTGTGTTGAAAAACCGCAAAATGACGGCGGGAAGCGCCGCTTCGCGCACATAGGCCAGGGTCAGGAATTCATCCAAAGTCTTGGCACAGGCATAGGACCAGCGCAGGTTCTTGGTGGCACCGATGGTCAGGTCGTCATCTTCGCAGAAGGGAAATTTCGTGGCCTTGCCATAGACTTCCGATGTCGACGCGATGAAGGTCAGTTTCTTGTCCTTCAACGCGGCTTTCAGGACATTTTCGGTGCCGCTGACATTGGTCAGGATCGAACGGCTGGGTTCATCCATGATCAGCTTCACCCCGACGGCGGCGGCCAGATGAAAGGTTGCATCACATTCGTCTGTCAGTTGCTGAACCAGTGGCGCGTCAAGAATGTTGCCTTCGACAAAACGAAACCGGTTGTTTCCGCCCAGGGTCGTCAGGTTTTCCCTCCGGCCCGTGGACAGATCATCGAGGGCCGTGACCGAATGCCCCTCTGACACCAGACGTTCGGCCAGATGCGACCCGATGAAACCCGCACCACCTGTAATTAGAATCTTCATTTTCCCTCGCGCGAAATGCAATCAATCAATACCGAAAAACATGTTATCATTGTGGGTATCGGCTGGCCACCGACAACGAAGACAGCACCCAAGAAGCGAAACAGTGACTGGCCTTTTCAGTTTCTCGTCATTCGATGAAAACGATCTGCCCTGACGGGCGCATGATTGGAGGCGCTATTGTCCGTTTTTTCTGAGTTTTCCCGCCCAACCGCAGGAATCGCCGGGATGCGGCGAATCCCTTTCTGACGCACTGAAGCCGACGCGGTTTACCGGGGAAAAAGTTCGCGCCATTTGGCGGGAATTCCACTGATTTCACCGAATTGTTTACCCTGAAGGTACAACATTCCGGACTGTTCGTTCTGTTGTTGCCTAGTGTATGATGTTTATGCGACCTGCTAGCGGGCGGTGCCAGGCAGCGCCAATTGATTTGCCAGAATAGGTTTTATTATGACCAGTGCTTTTTCGTTGTACTCCTCATTGAAGGATCAAATTTCGCGTCGCGAGGCACGGGTGGCGACCGTCGGCCTTGGTTATGTCGGACTGCCACTGGCGTTGACGATCAGCGAGGTCGGTTTCCCGACGACGGGCATAGACCTCAACAGCGCCCGAGTGGCTGCTATCAATGCGGGCGAAAAGGTGATTTCCTATTTCCCGCAAGATCGCATCAGCAATGCCGTCGGCGGCGGCAAGTTCAGGGCGAGCGATGACGTATCGGTCTTGGCGGAAAGCGACATCATTCTGATTTGTGTGCCGACGCCCTTGTCGGCAGCGCGCGAACCGGACCTTAGCTATGTGGTCAAGGCCGTCGAAACGATCGCGGACTGGCTGCGCCCAGGCCAGCTTGTGGTGCTGGAAAGCACCGTCTGGCCGGGTGCGACAACGACAGTCGTCAAGCCGATTCTGGAGCGTGGTGGCCTGCGCGCGGGCGAGGACTTCTTTTTGGGCTTTTCGCCGGAACGCGAAGATCCCGGCAATGAAACATTCTCTACCCGGTCAATTCCAAAGATTGTCGGTGCAGATGACGTCCAATCGCGCGAATTGCTGGACCAGTTCTATGCAAATATCGTGACCAAGACCGTTCCTGTCAGTACTTCGGCAACCGCCGAAGCGGTAAAACTGGTCGAGAACAGTTTTCGGACAGTCAACATTGCGCTGGTCAATGAAATGAAGGTGGCGATGGATGCCATGGGGGTCGATATCTGGGAAGTCGTCAAGGCAGCGGCGACTAAACCTTTTGGATATATGCCCTTTTACCCCGGTCCCGGCATCGGGGGCGATTGCATCCCGGTTTCGCCGGTCTATCTTTCCTGGCGCGCAAAAGACGTCGGATCGTCTCTGCCGATCATTGACCTGGCGCGCACCAATAACGACAACGCCCCCGACCTGATCGCGGGGCGCGTCGCTGTTGAACTGGCGAAAAGGGCTGGTACGGCAGTGAAGGGGGCCAAGGTGCTGATCCTGGGCATCGCCTACAAAAAAGATGTCGAAGACACCCGCGAAAGCCCGGCATTGGCCATTTTGAACCGGCTGGAGGAAATGGGGGCGGCTTGCGACTATCATGACCCCTATTTCCCGACACTTCCGGTGACCCGTGACCATCCGAACCTGGCTGGACGCAAGTCAGTGGTACTTGGTGAAACGGCCCTGGAAAGCTATGACGTTGTTGTCGTGGCAACCGATCATCGGAATGTCGACTATGCGCTGGTCGCAAAATCTGCCCGGCTCGTGTTGGATACGCGCAACGTCTTTTCGTCGATGAACGTCACGGTGCCGGACGGAAAGCTGGTCAAGATATGATGATCACGACGCATGGACAAACAGCAACATGTGGACCGGATTCAACCGGTTGTTGCACCGATTGCGTGATGACCGGATATCAGACACAGATTCGCGCAATTCGGCCCATGGCGGGTAATGTTTGGCAGCGAATTCGCGCTATGATAGAATTGCCACGACATGGTCTGGTCAATTGCAACGGAAAATTCAACGAACTGACAAAAAAGGGTTGGATTGGTTCTGTAACTGGCCGGCAGGGGTCACTATTTCGCGAAGACCATTTCAAGTCAGCGCGATGAAACGATATGATCGGCAAATGGGGTCAGGATTGATTTATTTTTTGTTTGGGAACGGTGGAAACGAGAATGCAGCAAGATAATCGCAGCGCTGTCGTAGTAATTGGTGGCGGACCTGCTGGCCTGACTGCGGCATATGAATTGCAAAAGCGCAGCTCCAAGCATCGGCCTTTGGTGTTCGAAGCGGACAAGATCGTCGGCGGCATTGCCCGGACCGAGTCGCATAACGGCTATCGGTTTGACATTGGCGGGCACCGGTTCTTCACCAAGGTCAGCGAAGTCGAGGAAATGTGGCATGAGGTTCTGGAAGATGATTTCATCACGGTCCCGCGCATTTCTCGCATTTACTACCGTGACAAGTTTTACGACTACCCTCTGAAACTGATCAATGCGCTGGTCAATATCGGCCCCTATGAAAGCATGCGCATTCTGCTGAGCTATTTCAAATGGCAGGTGCGTCCGTTCCGCAAGGAAGAGAATTTCGAGGAATGGGTGATCAACCGTTTCGGCGGACGTCTCTACATGCACTTCTTCCGCAGCTATACGCAGAAGGTCTGGGGGATCAACCCCAAGGAAATCCGTGCTGACTGGGCCGCACAGAGGATCAAGAATCTGTCGCTGTTCAAGGCCGTCTGGAATGCGATTTCCGGGGCCAATGATACGACGAGCCTGATTGAGGAATTCCAGTACCCAAGGCTTGGCCCCGGCATGATGTGGGAAAAAGTCACCAAGCTTGTCGAAGACAAGGGTGGGGAAGTGAACATGCGTTCCGAGGTCACGAAAGTGAACCGCGAGGGCAATCACGTCACATCGATCGACGTGCGGCAATGGCACGAAGATGGATCGGCCCCGACCGAAAGCCGCGTCGAAGGTGATCATTTCGTCAACTCGATGGCGCTGCGCGAATTGATCCATGCGTTCGATCCGCCCCCGCCGCCCGAAGTGATCGCGGCTGCGAACAAGTTGAAATACCGCGATTTTCTGATTGTCACGCTGGTTCTGGACCATGCAGACCCGTTCCATGACAACTGGATTTACATCCATTCGCCCAATGTGAAGGTCGGACGGATTCAGAACTTCCGCGCATGGTCCAAGGAAATGCTTCCCGATCAGAACACGGCCTCTATCGGCATGGAGTATTTCTGCCAGCAGGGTGACGGCCTGTGGAACATGAGCGACGAGGATTTGCGCGCCCTGGCGTCGGAAGAGCTTGAAAAGCTCGGACTGGCCAAAAAGGAACATGTGATCGACGCGGCGATCATCCGTCAGCCAAAGGCCTATCCAGTTTATGACGGCGAATATCGCGAAGCTTTGGATGTTCTTGAAGAATGGATTTTGTCGTTGGACAACTTCCAGACCGTCGGACGCAATGGTCTGCACCGCTATAACAACCAGGACCATTCGATGCTGTCGGCGATGCTGGCCGCGCGCAATATCCTCGGCGAAAACCATGATGTCTGGACGGTCAACGTGGAGCGGTCCTATCATGAGGAATTCGAAGTAAAAAAACCGACAAAACCAACCATGAAAACCGCTTTGGCGGCTGAATAGATGCAGTGCGGCGCCCGGCTTTCAGAAGGTCTGGCGCTGATTCCTTGATGCGTTTTTCCTTAGGTTTGAGCTAGATCAAAGGCAGAACGTCCGAAAGCCGTCATTTCCTTCCCTAGGGGGCACTGGCAAAACAGCATGGCACATCCCAATCCAACAGCGCTGCGGCGCGCCGCTTCCAACGTCCATCTGTTGTGGCTTGTCTTGGCGGCCCCGGCCGTCTGGCTGGTATTTCACGCCATAGTGCTCAAGACACGCCTCCCCTATCTCGAATGGACGGGTTTGCTGTCTTGCTGGCTGTTGATTGCTGCCTTGTCAGTCACCCCGTTGCAGCTTGTTTTCGGGGCGCTTCCGTGGTTGAGAGTGCGACGCCGATATCTGGGTGTGGCCAGCTTTGGCTATGCGTTGCTTCACCTGCTTGTGTGGCTGTCCAATGCAAAACCGGGGGCATTCCTGCATTCATTCGCACGGATCGAAATCCTGCCGGGCTGGGTCGCCATTGCGGTGATGCTGCCGTTGGCGCTTACATCCAGCAATTGGGCTGTGCGGCGCTTGGGGCCAGCCTGGAAGTCCTTGCAGCGGTGGATCTATCCTATGGCGGTTCTGACACTGCTTCACTGGCTGCTGACCAACAAGGACTGGACGATGATTATCGTCTATACGGGGCCGCTGATACTGTTGATGATGTGGCGTGTCTGGCGGTATCAGAGACGGGCCCGCGGCGCATAACCCGATTTTGCCGGATCGAAAATTGCCGCGCCCCCGGATCGGGCGCGCGGCATGTCACTCAGGCGAGCGCCAGATTAACGGCGCTTTCGCGGCCATCGCGGCCGGCTTCGATGTCGAAGGTAACCTTCGCGCCATCATTGAGGCTGGTGAGGCCCGAACGCTCGAGCGCCGAGATGTGGACGAACACGTCCTTGCGTCCGCCTTCAGGCTCGATAAAGCCGAAACCCTTGGTGGCGTTGAACCATTTCACGGTGCCATTGGCCATCGTGATGTCTCCTATCGTGGGGCTGCCCGCGGAAGTGCGGCAGCTTGGCTAAGTCAGGGCAAAATCGAATGACTGTAGCCTTGGTAGGAGAACAGCAGGTCGAAAGAGAATAACGTTCGCAAGGGGCATATGGGCGTTGAAGCGGTGAAAAGCAAGGGAAATCGCCAATCCGGCGGTATTGCCGCGCACCTGCCCGGCTTCGCTTTAGCACGCTGCCCGAGGCGGACAGGGGCGCATGTGAATTCAGGCCGGGCGGAAGCCAGCGTTCATGATGATGACCAATGGCCTAAAGGGGCGCGCGGCCATCCGGCCCGAAAAATGTGGGGCCTTGGCAAAACCTGTGGTTAACAAGGGGTTTTGGGCCAAAACGCCCGTCTGGCATCCGTCCCGCCCGCGTCCCGCATCCGTCCCGCATCCGTCCCGACAAATGCGCGCGGGTGGCCCGGTTAACGGGGCGCGCGCCGGGGCAAACGGTTAACGGAGCGGGCGCCGATTTGGCCCGGTGATGTTCAGGTTTGGTTAACCAGATCGGGACAGGCTGCGGCCATGTCCGTCTATATCCGCCCCCGCATCGCCGGAGCCTCGGTGTTTTTCACCGTGGCCCTCGCCGCGCGGGGATCGGATGTTCTGGTGCGCGAGATTGCAGCGCTTCGCGCGGCGGTGGCGGCGACGCGGGCGGAACGGTGGTTCGGGATTGATGCATGGGTGGTGATGCCGGACCATCTGCATTGCGTTTGGACAATGCCGGAGGGGGATGCCGATTATTCGGTGCGGTGGGGGGCGATCAAGGCGCGGTTTACGCGGAGTTTGCGTAGGGTGGGTTTTCAACCCACCGACCCACGAAGTGCGGTGGGGTGGAACCCCACCCTACGCAGCACGTCGAAAGTCACCAAAGGCGACGCAGGTTTGTGGCAACGGCGGTTTTGGGAACATCACATCCGCGATGCGGCCGATCACGAGAACCACGTCCGGTATTGTTGGCTCAACCCGGTCAAGCACGGGTTCGTGGAACGGGCCGTGGAATGGCCGTATTCATCCATTCATCGTGACATCAAGCGCGGGTTGGTCGAGCCGGAATGGTCCGGTGCCGTGCCGGAGGGGGATTTCGGCGAGTAGGGTGGGTTTTCAATCCACCATTCGCGGACTTGGATCGTGGCGCGGGATGGCAAGGGGAATGGTGGGGTGGAACCCCACCCTACGGCTTGCTGAAATGCCCGTAGTTCAATCGGGGCGCTATGCCGGGCTGAAGCCCGGCCTACGGGTTGACAAGCGCGAGGCGGCGATTTGGCAGCGCCGATATTGGGAGCATCATATCCGCGACGCGGCGGATTTTGATGCGCATGTCCGGTATTGTTGGATCAATCCGGTCAGGCACGGGTTCGTCGGGCGACCCGTGGAGTGGCCGTATTCGTCGATCCACCGAGATATCCGGTTGCGCCGGGTAGAACCAGAATGGTCGGGCGCGGTGGCGGAGGGGGAGTTTGGGGAGTAGGGGCGACGCGAAGAGCGACGTAGGCCGGAGCGTAGGCCGGGCTTCAG
>JBATDH010000408.1:0-2548 GCA_049663365.1 Albidovulum sp.
GGGGGGGGTGGGGGTGGAAAAAATGATGAGCTGGCGGATAGCCGCAACCACCGCAGATGCCGGAACCCGTGGCGTCAATGCGGTTTGGCGCGGGATATTCCACCGTTCCGGCAATGTGCCCAAATAGGGCAGACCCGGCGCAAATCCGATGGTCAACACTCGGACCGGTTGCGCTGTCAGTTCTGCAACTGCCTCCTTATGCGACAACCCGACCAATTCTGCCACCTCGTCAAGCTGTGGTGCCAGCGGCCCCCCAAAAACCGTCGGAATGCGCCATCGGCGCCGCCCGGACGGCAAGTCGGCGGCATACCAATCCGCGTCGGCCAGCAGTTGCGACAGTCGGGCAATGATTTCCGCGTGGCTTGCGTGGAGGGGATCAAAACGCAAGAACGCAGAACTCAGCGACACCGCCGTTTCTTCTATGCCTTCCCAGTTTTCAGCGTCAACTCGGGCGCGAAAGGCCAGCGCCGCGCGGTTTGCCGCCTCGCTCAGATCATCGGCGAAAGTCACCAGCACACCGGACAGACCCATCGTCGCGATACGGGGAAATCCCTGACGAGGAGGAATAGAAGGCTGACTGGTCGATACGGTCAAAACCGCTCCTTACTGCGGCAAAAACATCCGCCTTTCGGTCAGATGACCCCAGCGAAGTCAATTCGGCAAGAGACAACTCGCCGTGCCGTGCCCTTTAGTCATTGTCGCTCGACGCGGCCCCGGCCCCCGCCCGCGATTGGTCGGTTGCCGGGACATAGGTGCGGTGTGCAAAAGCCAAAAGCCCGCGCAAGGTGGCGTTTTCAATCAGGCTATCGGCACTTAACGCGCCCGCTTTGCCGGGCCGGTCAACCTTGCAAATTTCGACGGCGGCGGTTTCGGACCGGTCAGCAACCGTTTCTTCGGCGTCTATTCTCCATCCATTCGCGCTCAGAATGGCCTCGGACTGACCCCATCTGACGCTCAGGTCCACGCCTTGCGCTTTCGCTACCTGGTGAACGAACGGCAAAATCAGCATGGGGCGCGCAAGGTTTTCAATCCGAAACGGCTCAGCGCCTGAATTGCCGGGCAGGCCCGCCCGGTCGGACAGAGCACTTCCAGCCGCAAGCGCGCATAAAATTCCGCCCCCCCGACCGCACCAGACCTCGCCGACAAGCGGGGCAATTTCGTCCCAGGCCTTGCCATCAAACTGGTGCAGATGCGCCAGGAGTATTTCCGGACCGGGCAGACCCCTCGCCGCCAGCCAGCGCGCAGCAAAGCTGGCTTCTTCGGCCATTCCCCAACTATAGCCCGCACCCCGCGCTGCCTTGAAGCAAATGGCGTCAATTTCCGGCAGGGACAATCTGATGCGCATTTCCCGGTCAGGATGATTTCGCCCCTCCGCATTGCATTCCATCGTCATAACGGCTCTCCCGCCATCAAATCCTGCGGATAGGGTGCATTCTGAAACAGGCTGATACGAACCCATCGGTCGGAACGCGGATCGAAATGACTGGCCCCGAAAAACGCCAGCTTGCAGCGCAACAAATCAATCGGCAGCATGTCCGCCGCAATCAGATTGTCGCGCACTTCGGCATAGGGATACTGCGCCGCCACCTGCACCCGCCGTGCCATGAAGCGGTGTTCGGGGTGAACCAACAGAAACGCCGCCAGGGTACCTTCACCCTGCCAGACACATGCGTCCTTCGACATCTCTGCCGCCAACCGCCCGATACAGAGCGGCAATTCAAGTTCTGCGCCAGGCTCGTCAAACCGTTCGCCCAAACGCGGTTCCAGCTTTTCCTCGGAAACATACCAAAACCGGGCATTCTTGTCGGGCGCATTGTAGTCGGTGGATAAGGCCCAGCCATAGACCTCATTCAACAGCACTTTGACCCGATCCATCGGCATCGCGCCGTCAATCCGGAAAGCCGCACCTTCATCGGCGTCCATGCAGTCGGCCAGACCGTCGACCAGATCTCCGTGCGGCTCCAGCATCAGCGACAGCAGCATTTCCTGGCCCTCGAGCGAAAGCGCGCCTTCGCCCCAGCGCCAAAGCGCGTCCCAGGGATGCGTATCATGTCCCGGCCATTCGTCGAGATGCGCCGTGATCGCCTGTAAATCGCTGCCAAGCGCTTTCAGCTTGCTGACCTGAATCGGATGGGTGCTATGCCAGGACGCCCAGGTTTGCCCGGCATTCTCAAGTGCCAAGTGGAACCCTGCGATGGCATCGGTGGTCGCCGATTTCTGCGCGCGAACTCGTGCCAACGCCTCTTCGCGGGCTATCGCCCAGTTGTTCAACAACACCGGGTGCCGCACCAGAAACGGGGCCATGCCAAGACCCGTAGAATTGCCAACCCCGAGCCTGCGGCGCAAATCCGGGGCCATTTTGACAGCCGTTATTCCCCCACGCACCGCCGCCAGATGTTCAACCAGATCGATGGTAAAGGCCCGCGTCAGCCAAACCGAAAGCATCTCCATCTGAAACGGTCCACGCGCCTCCGACCGATGTTGCAGAACGGACCTGTCCGCTGCCCCAAACTTCCACGATCCGTAGACTGCGGTGGTCCGCATCAGG
>JBATDH010000409.1:0-7598 GCA_049663365.1 Albidovulum sp.
GTCCCATGCAGATGATCCAGAAAAGCTATCGCGGGATATCCCTTGTCCTTGATCTCGGGCTTGACCGTATCTTGATTCCGCTGGCGATTGTTGTCGGTCTGGCCGGTGGCGCGATGATCGGATCCGAACTGGCGCAGATGCAGGGTCCGGTTTTCCAGAATATCCGCTGAATCAAGCCCTTTCTGCCTTGGATTGCGCAACGCTGAGCCAAACAAAAGCGGCAATGTCCGGGCCAATTCCTCCCTCGTATAGCGACCTCTGACGCGGCGCCTGTGGCGCGCGCGTCTGGCCTTTTGACAAGCCTCTGCATTCGGGCTAGTCACATTGCATCGACTTAAAAAAACAGATTTCGGGGGGCGGATAATGCTGGCACGGCGGCTTTATGGTGGCATTGGCAAACCGGCGTCTCGGGCGCTGCCGACAATCGTGTTTTTCCTAGCGCTGACAATCGGTTTTGGTACGTTCCTGACACCGGCATCGGCGCAGAACTATACGTTTTCCAGCGTTAAAGTCGAAGGCAACGAACGAATTGAGCCCGCAACAATCATCAAATTCGCAGGAATCAGTCGCGGCGAGGCGGTCTCTGCCTCTGGTCTTAACGATGCGTTTCAGCGGCTGACGGCCTCAGGGCTTTTTGCCAGTGTCGAGGTCGTGCCTTCGGGCAACACTCTGATCATCCGTGTGGTCGAAAACCCGACGATCAACATCGTGAACTTTGAGGGTAATCAAAGGCTGAAGGACGAAGACCTTGCCAAGCTCATCAAATCGCAGTCGCGCCGGGTCTATTCCGTCAGTCAGGCCGAGGCGGACGCCGCGGCGATTGTTCAGGGCTATGCCGATACCAGCCGCCTTGCCGCCCGTGTCGAACCCCGGATCATCGACAGGGGTGACAACCGCGTTGATCTCGTGTTCGAGATTCGCGAAGGCAAGGTGACCGAGGTAGAACGTCTGTCCTTTACCGGCAACCGGTCTTTTTCCGATCGCCGTCTGCGTCAGGTTCTTGGCACCAAACAGGCCGGATTGCTGCGCAATATCATCCAGCGCGATACGTTCGTGGCCGACCGGATCGAATTCGACAAGCAGCTTCTGGTCGATTTTTACCGTGCGCGCGGTTTCATCGACTTTCAGGTGCTGGGGGTTGCGTCTGAATTTTCGCGCGAACGCGATGCCTTTTTCCTGACGTTCAGCGTTCGCGAAGGCCTGAGCTATAAATTCGGCAAGGTGAGTACCGTCAGCGAATATGAGGGTGTTGACGCGGCCGAATATGAAGCGGCAGTTCGGATAAGGCCAGGCGTTGTCTATTCGCCTTTGGCGATTGATACGACGATCAGCCGAATGGAAGCCGTGGCGCTGAAACAGGGCGTCAATTTCGTCAATATCGTTCCGCGCATCACCCGCAATGAACGCGATCAGACGCTGGATGTGGTCTTTGCCGTGACCAAGGGGCCACGGGTCTTTGTTGAGCGTATCGACATCGAGGGCAATGCGACAACCGTCGACAAGGTCATCCGCCGTCAGTTCCGCACCGTCGAGGGCGATCCTTTCAACCCGCGAGAAATCCGCCAGGCCGCCGAGCGGACGCGGGCATTGGAGTATTTTGCCAATGCCGATGTCCAGGCCAAGCAGGGCACATCTTCGGATCAGGTCATCGTCGACGTGAATGTGGAGGAAAAGCCCACAGGATCCCTGTCTTTCGGGGCGACTTATTCAACGTCGAACGGCATTGGTTTCAATATTGCGCTATCTGAAAAGAACTTTCTCGGGCGTGGCCAGTCGGTGGGGGTCAGTATTGGGGCAGGGACGGACACCAAGAATAATTCGATCACGTTCGTCGAGCCGGCATTTCTGGATCGTGATCTGAAATTCCGGTTCAGCGCCTATTACAACACCACCAACAACGACAATTCCTTTTATGATACCACGCGCATCGGGGTGTCGCCGTCGATCGAGTTTCCGATCAGCGAATTCGGCAGGCTGGAGCTGCGCTACAAGCTGTCGAGTGACGAAATTTTCAATGTCGACCCGGTAAATTCGTCGGCCTTGCTGGTCACTGAACAGAACCGTGGCAGCGAAATCACCAGCGCGCTGGGGTATTCCTATTCCTATGATACGCGCATTGGCGGGCTTAACCCGAACGCGGGTATCGTGCTGCGCTTTGGTCAGGATTTCGCCGGCCTGGGCGGGGATGTCGATTCGATCACCACGACCGGCAAGGCGACGTTCCAGACCAAGGCTTTCCGTGAAGAGGTGACGTTGCGGGCCGAGCTTGAAGGCGGGGCGGTTTATACGAGCAACGGTAACAGTCGGTTGATCGACCGTTTCACTGGCAACGGCAAGATACGGGGGTTTGCCCCCAATGGTTATGGGCCGCGTGACTTGGGCGCGACCAATCAGGATGCCGTCGGAGGCAATTACTATGCTGCCCTGCGCCTGGAGGCGGAATTCCCGCTGGGTCTGCCTGAGGAATACGGCTTGACCGGTGGTATTTTCGCCGATGTCGGATCGGTATGGGGCCTGGACAGCACGGCAGGCACGGCAGTTATAGATGACGGTATGCACCTTCGGTCCTCGATCGGCTTTTCGGTGTTCTGGACAACGGCCATCGGCCCCTTGCGGTTCAACTTCTCCAAGGCGCTGACCAAAGAAAGCTACGATGACGTTCAAAACTTCGAACTGACCGTTTCGACGCAATTCTGATGTCAGGCATCCTGCGGGCCCTTTTAGTGGCGGCGATATTCGCCGCCGCTGGTCATATCGGCCACGCCCAACAATCGCCGGATGAAATCCGCAGCCCCATCCTGACGCTCGATCAGGAACGGTTCTTTACCGAATCTGCCTGGGGCAAACGTGCCAAAGCCGATGTTGATGCCGTGTCCACCGCACTCGCTGCGGAAAACCGCAAGCTGGAAGCCGATCTGACCGCCGAAGAAAAATCCCTGACCGAGCAGCGGGAAACCATGCCTGCCGATGAATTTCGCGCGGCGGCCGATGCCTTTGACGTTCGTGTGACAGAGATACGTCGTACGCAAGATGGCAAGGCGCGTGATGTTGGAAGGATGCTGGACACGGAACGGCAGAAATTCTTCAAGGCGGCCTTTCCGATCCTGGGTGAGGTGATGCAAAAGCGGGGCGCCGTGGCGATCCTTGACGCCCGTGCCATATTCATTTCCGCCGATGTGATCGATGTAACCGATGAGCTGATAGCACAGGCCGATGCCGTGCTGAAGGCCGGGTCAGGGCAACCGGATGACAACGCCGAAAACCCCGCACCATCCGACAACGGGACCGATGGGGGCAAATGAAAGGTTTCGGGCTATCCGGCGCTAAAGCGTATTGCTATGCGCCCCAGGTGCGGATCGGGCCGCAATCCATATGCACGAAGTTAGACCGCGAGTATTTGCCGACACCGCCAGCTTCGCAGGCTGTGGCGGCACGGTACATCTGCGATACAGAACGGTCACGAAGGCGAAGATCGGCGGCCTGTGCCTTCATGTGGAGCGAGTTCTGTGCAACCCGACGCGATTTCGACCGCAGCATCGCGTTTGTCTGTGCCGTACGATAGCCCGACAACAACAAGTAGGGTTCGCTTACATCCAGAAGCCGGTGGCTGGCTGCCGCAATATCAATGGTGCGGGGGTCAACGTCCTTGGTCTGGTCGGCACGCCAGTCGCGCATGAAATAGGTGATTTCATTCAAGGCTTCGGGCACATATTTGCCTTCGATCCAGTAAATCGTGTCGATGCTTTCGCCGGTACGCCCGGAATACATCCGAATTCGGCGCACGTCGCCGGCACCGCGCAGGAGGCCAAAAGCATTGCTACAGGTTGGGGCCGCTATCACAGCCGTTGCGGCAAATGCCCCAAGAAGCCCACGTCTAGAAATTCCGCTGGATACGAGTTTTGTCATGGCTTCCGCATCTGTCCCGTCGCAATCGCCGCTTTTTCAACGGCTTATGTTCAACAACTTCCCCAAGTGCTGATGAAGTTATGGCACACCACGATTCTTTCGCCAACTCGGAATTGTTGCCCGAACGGAAAAACTGGCCCGATCGGCGAAAACTTGCTGACCAATCCAGGCGTGACATTCTTGCCGCGCAGATATTGTTTGGGCGTTGCATAAGTGTGACAACATCTAGTCGTCACTGTCCACCTGATGGCTTCGTGAATGGACTTGGCAACAGATTTCCTTAGATATTGCGGGTGTATCCTTGTTTCAAAGCTGTTGGGGTTAAAATGAAGGCGCGCGCATCGCGGTTGTTTTTGAGTGTTACGCAACGCATTGGCGCTGTCCTGATCGCAATGCTGCTTTTTGGCGCGGCGGGGTATGCGGACACGACCGACATGGCCTTTCGTCAGGCCGTGGCCGAGGCGGCCGCAGGCGATAGCGCATTGGCCGATTTTTACCGCGAACGCGATCATCAGCCGCTTTGGACGACATCGGCGGATACGGCCCGGCGGGCCGCATTTTTTACCGCGCTCGATAACGCGGCCAATCACGGATTGCCTGCCAACCGCTACAATGCGGCGACATTGCGGGCCAGTTTCGCGTCCCTGACGTCGGAACGCCAGCGCGGCCAGCTTGATGTCGCGGTTTCGGCGGCCTTTTTGGCCTATGCGCATGACATACAAAACGGCATCATTGATCCTGTTTCTGTAGATCCCGGCATCGTGCGCGAGGTGCCACGACGCAATTCCCTGACGACATTGCGGGCGTTCGCCCATTCCGATCCGCTGATATTCATCAAATCCTTGCCACCCAAGACAGCGCAATATTCCGCGCTCATGAAGGCCAAGTTCGACCTCGAATTCGCTCTCCAGTCGGGCGGTTGGGGGGCGGAGCTGAACAAGAATGCGGTCAAGCCGGGTGACAGCGGGGCGCGGGTTGTGGCGTTGCGCGACCGCTTGGTGCGGATGGGATACCTGCGCCGCAGTGCCGTCGAGACCTATGAAGGCACATTGCAAAAGGCGGTTCAACAGTTCCAGATTGAACATGGGATGACACCGGACGGTGTTGCGGGCGACGCGACGATTGCCGAAATAAATGTCGGCGTCGAAGATCGGCTCAAATCAGTTCTGGTGGCGATGGAGCGGTTGCGCTGGATGAATGGCCTGACGCTTGGCAAGCGACATGTCTGGGTCAATTTGCCTGATTTCAGTGCCAAAATTGTAGATGATGGCAAGGTTACCTTTGAAACCGTGACCGTTGTGGGCATGAACCAGCCTGATCGCCGCAGTCCCGAGTTTTCGGATCAGATGGAATTCATGGTCATCAACCCGACCTGGAACGTTCCACGCTCGATTACGGTCAAGGAATATCTGCCGATGCTGCAAGCAAACCCCAACGCCGCCAGTCATCTGAAAATCGTTGACCGGCGGGGTAGGGTGGTCAACCGGGCCGAGACGGATTTCACCCAGTTCACGGCGCAGAATTTTCCGTTTTCGATGTCGCAGCCCCCGTCGGATGGCAATGCTCTCGGGCTGGTCAAGTTCATGTTCCCCAACAAGTGGAACATTTACCTGCATGACACACCGTCAAAGTCGCTGTTCAACCGCGAGGTGCGCGCGTTCAGTCACGGATGTATCAGGCTGGGTGATCCCTTTGACTTTGCATATGCATTGCTTGCCCCGCAGACCGATGACCCGAAGGGCGAATTTGCGGCGCATCTGAACACCCGGTCCGAAACCACTTTGGCGCTGGCAACGCCGGTGCCGGTGCATATCGTCTATTTCACCGCCTGGCCGACCGCCAAAGGGCGCATCGACTATCGCCGTGACGTCTATGGCCGCGATGCCAGGGTTTTTGACGCGCTGGAAAAGGCCGGGGTGGTCTTGCCCGCGGTTCAGGGCTAATAATTCCGAAAACCGGGGCGCTGGTCCCCGGTCTCGCGGAGCCTGAAGAAACCGATGTCTTATACCATTGCCGAGATCGCCGAGGCCATTGGGGCGCAGGCTTTTGGTGACACAGGCTTGCGCGTACGCAATGCGGCCGAACCGGCGATGGCGGGCCCCGACGATATCGCGCTGGCGATGGACAAGAAATATGCGCCCCAACTGGCCGAAGGCCGCGCCAATGCGGCAATTCTATGGGAGGGCGCGGATTGGCAGGCGCTGGGTCTGAAAAGCGCCATCTATGTCGCCCGGCCACGATTTGCCATGGCCGGGCTGACGCGGATGCTGGATGGTGGCCCTGATATCGCGCCAGGCATTCATGGGACCGCAATCATCGGTGACGGCGCGGTCATCGGTGACGGCGCAGCCATCGGGCCATTTGTGGTGATTGGCCGGAATGTGCGCATCGGCGCGCGGGCGCGCATTGCCGCACATGTTTCCATTGCCCATTCGGTGGCCATCGGCAACGATGCGTTGATCCTGGAGGGCGCGCGGATTGGCGCGCGCGTCACGATCGGCGAGCGGTTCATTTGTCAGTCGGGCGCGGTGATCGGGGCGGATGGATTTTCTTTCGTGACCGAAGACAAATCGCGCCCGGAAATCATCCGCGAAACGCTGGGCAAGGCCGAGACAGCGGCGGAACAAAACTGGACACGCATTCATTCGCTTGGCTCTGTGGAGATCGGTGACGATGTGGAGATCGGCGCCAACACAACCATTGACCGGGGCACCATTCGGGCAACGCGGATCGGGTCGGGCAGCAAGCTCGATAATCTGGTTCATGTCGGCCATAATGTGACCGTGGGGCGGAATTGTCTGCTTTGCGGTCAGGTGGGTATCGCCGGATCATCGCGCATCGGGGACCGCGTGGTGCTTGGGGGCCAATGCGGTGTTTCTGACAATATCTTTGTCGGTGACGACGTGGTCGCGGGCGGTGGCACCAAGATTTTGGCAAACGCTCCGGCGGGTCGTGTATTGCTTGGGTATCCCGCGACGAAAATGACCACGCAAATGGAGGCCTGGAAAAATATTCGCCGTCTGGGCCGATTGTTCGTCCAAGTGGCGGAATTGCGCGAAACCGCGGCGGGGGTTCACCGAAAGGATGACGGCGCAGATCGTGGCAATGACGATGACTGATGTCAGCGAGCGGGTGATCGCGATCATCGCCGAAAAGGCGGTTGTCGATGCGCGGATGATCGGCCCTGAAACACGCATTGATCATCTTGGCATCGACAGCCTGGGGATGGTCGAATCCATCTTCGCCGTGGAAGAAGCTTTTGCCGTGTCGGTCCCGTTCAATTCCAATCGCTTTGGTCAGGACACATTCAACCTTTCCTCGGTCGGCGGGATCATCATAGCGGTAGAGACCCTGCTCGCCCAAAAGGCATGAAGCGGGTCGCGATCACCGGGTCTGGCACCATCAATGCGCTTGGTGCAGATGTGGCATCGACCTATGAGGCCTTTGGTCAGGGGCGCTCGGGGATAGGTGCGCTCGATTTCAGGGATGCGGACCGACTGTCCATTCGGATCGGCGGGCAGGTGCATGGCTGGGCCCCGCAGGATCATTTTAATCCAAGACAGCTATCACTTTTTGACCGGTATACCGAGTTTGCGGTCTATGCGGCACGTCAGGCGGTGGCGCAATCGGGGCTGGATTTTCAGGATGAATTGGGGTTGCGTAGCGGCGTCGTATTGGGGACTGCGGGTGGC
>JBATDH010000410.1:0-11775 GCA_049663365.1 Albidovulum sp.
ATGCTCAAACACCATCCGGACCGCACGTGCGCGGACCTCGGGCGAGTAGCGATTTGCCATTTTGCTTTGCGTCATAACCATCATCCTTACTTAAGTTGATGGTCTCCGACAAACCCGGTGCGATTCAAAGTAGGTATTGCTCAACCGTTGAAATCTGGCGCCGAATTCAAACCTTTGTCGTGGCCGTGGAATGGCCGATTGAAGGTTTAATGTTACACATCTTTTTTCTGCGTCGCAGCGTCGATCGTTGCGCAGTCTGGTAGGTCTGGGCGTATTTCGTTGAAAAAGTCGGCGCAGATTTGGCGTTTGTCGCGCCGCTGATTGTGGTCGCAGGCCTCTTGTTCCGCCCAATCCCATAGGCGGCTGGCTTGGAGGGTGCATTGCGCGCTCAGATCATATCGAATCCTCGTTTCGGTCGTTTGCGGTCTTAGCTTTGCGAGTTTTCGGAGGTTCTGTGCGATGGCGGCGAGGGTAAATTCGTCTTGTACGCCACAAGGCCCTCGAAGCCTGAGCCGCCCCAGTTTCAATATCCGTTTGAGGTGGGCAAAGAGCATCTCGACCTTCATGCGGTTGGCTTGGGCCTTCGGGTTGAAGTCGGATTTCGCGGCCATGCCGCAAGCCTTCCTGTTCAGATGATCTGTACATCCCAATTCATTTCAAAGGCATTTGAACTTCGACGCAAAGACCTGGATCAGCATCGGTAAGACTCAGGCTACCATTGTGCAAACGAACAATGGCTGCAACCAAGCTCAGGCCCAGCCCGCTGCCGGGTGTGTTTCTGCTGTTTTCCAGACGATAGAAACGGCCCAACACCAGATCGCGTTGTTCGGCCGGAATGCTAGGGCCGTTGTCGCAAATCGAAAGATGCGCATTTCCTTTATCACCCCAGGTTTTGACACAGATTTCGGCCGGGGCCGGACAGTGACGAAATGCATTTTCGATCAAGTTGACAATTGCTTGCGATAGCATCTGCCTGTCGCCCAATATCAACAATGGCTCAACCGGGCTGACCACCGATAGCGTGTGCCCCATATCGACGGCCACAGGGTGAAGCATTTCATGCATTGTATCAACGAGCTGTCCCAGATTCACCTCTTCGATATCGCGAGACGCGTTGCCGCCTTCGATCCGCGCCAGCCGCAGCACGGCATCGAATGTCGATACGATCGCATCCAGATCACTCAACGCTTTTTGCAGGTCGGCTTGAGTTTCGTCAGGCAGCAACGTGGAGACCACATGAGGCTCAAGCCGGGTGCGGAGCCGTGTGAGCGGCGAGCGCAGATCATGTGCCACGTCGGTTGAGACCTGGCGTAGGCTGTTCATGCTTTGGGAAAGTCGATCCAGCATTTCGTTGACCAGTAGCGCCACGCGAGAGATGTCATCATGTGATCCGCTCGGATCGACAAATCGCAGGGTCAAATCGCCGCTGGCTGCCCCGTCGAGGACGTGGGAGAGGCGCATGATCCGTGACTCACTCCGATAGGCAAGGACCAACGCCAGCCCGATCGACAGAAAAAGTGACAGTCCAAGTCCCCAGGCGATGGATTGAAGCATCACTTCTTGGCTGTCAGTGATCCATTTTGTATCGCGCGCGCAAATGATCCAACCGTCCGGGATTTTTATGCCGTAAGCCAGATACTTCTCACCATCAGACGTATCATCATCGCCGTTTAGCGTTATGTCGACACCCGCCACGATGTCGCGGGTTCCAGTGAAAGGCTGAGAAACCATGGCATTTCCGTATGCGCCTTGGCCCTTTTCGGGCACGAACAGGTACAAATTGTCCGACGCGTGCGAAGAGGCGATATTGGTGGTTATCTGTTCTTGTAACTCGGCCTGGCCGCCGGTTTCATACGTGTGTACAAGGCTGGCCACCATTTGCCTTGCTTCGTCTTCAAGTCGCGATCTGAGTTCACTGGTTTGCATCCAGTAAGCTATGCCCCCGGCCAATATGGTACTTATGGCAAAAAATATGGAAACAGCAGCCGCAAGCCGCATTGAAAAGGACGCCAGAATGCGGCGAAGTGGTACGAGCCAGCGGCTCACCGCCGCAAGGTTTTTCATGGTTGCAACACGTAACCGATGCCGTGTTGGGTCTGAAGCAGGGGCTTGTCAAATGGTTTGTCGATCTTGCCTCGCAATCGGCTGATATGGGTTTCCACAACACTGGTTCTGGGGTCGAAATGGATGTCCCACACCGCTTCCAGCAGCATGGTACGCGTCTGTACCCGTCCGGGCCGACGCATGAAGTACTCCAAAAGCAGGAATTCGCGCGGTTGAAGCTCAATCTCCTGCCCATCGCGAGTGGCGCGGCGATGGATGAGGTCAAGCTCAAGATCGGCAACCTTGAGCACGGTTTTTTCTTCGCTCATGGCCGGACGGCGGGCCAGTGCCTGAATTCGCGCCGACAATTCCGCCAGTGCGAACGGTTTGACGAGATAGTCGTCTGCGCCAGCCTTCAGGCCGTCAACCCGGTCTTCGACCGCGCCCATGGAGGTGAGAAAGATCACCGGCGCGCTGTTGCGTGTCGCCCGCAGAGCCTTGACAAAAGAAAGCCCGTCGATATCTGGCATCATCCGGTCCACGATGAAGAGATCGTAGTCGCGACCCGCCGATTGTATCAGCGCCTGCCGCCCATCAGTCACATGGTCAACCACATGGCCCTCACCCTTCAACCCCTTGCGAATGTAATCGCCGGTTTCGCTATCGTCCTCTGCCAAAAGTATTTTCATGATCCGCTTTTACCGTCTTTGGGGATGAAAGCCATCGCATTTTTCTACGCCTGATGGGCCAGCCGTTCGCTGGCCCATAGCTGGATATTGACTGCCGTTTCGGGCGAAGGACTACCTACCCGTGCTTATGATCGTCGGCCACACTGCGGAAGGTTCTGCCACCTTCATCGCCCATGGCAAGAGCCAATCCCTTGCCCAAAATGGCACCCGTTTGGGCATCAATTTTCACCATGTAAGCGCCGCCATTTCGGCCAATCATTTTGGCTTCATACATCATCTTGCCATTTTCGTCGGTCAGGTCGATCGAAGACGGCGTTCCGCCGAATTGCGTCGTGGCGATTTCTGTCGCCTGTTCCTTGCTGATTTTTACATTCTCTAACAATTGCTGCTCGGTCATGCCGGAATGTTCCTTGTGAGAGTGGGCAAATGTCACGCCCGGTGTCACCAGGCCAATCGCCATCACAACGGTCGTAAGAACAAAATTGCGTTTCATTGGTATTTCTCCTTTGTGTTCGGGGCACCCCATCGGCGTCCGATACAACAAGGATATGAGCTGCAATTTCATCGAAGTCCTTGATAGAGTATTACTATTTCGTAAGTTGGTATTTTTCCGCGCGGCACCATCTTCAATCAAATCGAACAGTTGCGAACGCTTTCAAAGACACCTTTGAAAAAAAGCGCGGGCCGACGGTATGCCGGTCCGCCTCACGTCACAATCCAGCGAAATCAGCCGTTGTCGTTTTCGCCATTTTCGGTGTCTTCGTCGCCAGTGTCCTGACCTTCGTCGTCGGCAGAGGCCAGCCCCTTGCTGAGAACGGCGCCGGTCCCGGCATCGATCTTCACAAAGGAAACGGCACCATCCGTGCCGACCACTTTGGCCTCGTACATGACTTTGCCGTTTTCATCTTCGAGACCGATCGAGGCCAATGTCCCCGGCAATTCCTTTTTGGCGATTTCGGTCGCCCGCGCCAGGCTGATCTTCGCGCTCTGGAGCATTTGCTGCTCGGTCATGTCTTCTTTCTTGCTATGCGACTCGGCAAACGACATTGCTGGTGCCGAAATGCCGATAGCAGCCAACAAGGTCGCGAGAGCAAAATTGCGTTTCATGCGTATTTCTCCTTTGTGTCCAAGACACCTGTTTGGCGTCTGATACACTTAGATGTGGAGGGCAAATCCACCGAAGTCCTTGATCAGATATTACGGTTTCGTAAGATCAGAGTTTGAGCCGTTTTTCGCTAAGACTGACCCGCATTCGATTGAGGTCGTCGAGGCTCTTCAAGACACCATCGCGATGCCGCGCTGCATATCCGACCAGCAGCGCCTCCAACAATGCCAGCGTCCCGGCATGAAGGCTGAACCCCTCAGACTTTCCGCGGGCAATATAGAGCACAAGATCGGCGCGGTGATCGGGAAGCAATGTCGCGGGGGCGGTGATCAGAATGGTCGGCAGGACAATCTCTGCCGCGCGATCAAAGAGCGCCGTGACCTCGGGATAGGGGCGATCATAGGCCAGGACCAACAATAAATCACGCCGCCGCAAACGCAGCAGATCGTCGGCAAAGCGTAGGCCGGTATTGCCAAGCGCCAGGGTCTCGGCCCCGAGGCGCATCATCTGATCTGCAAAATAGCCCGCCAGATGGCCAGACGGGCCGATACCAAAAATGACCAAACGGTTGGCAACGCCGATTAGATCAAGTGCCTGGTCGAACTTGGCTGGTGCCGTTCCCTGTTCAAGTGCGTCGAGCGCAAGGCGCTGCTGAGTCAGCGTGAGCGACAGCGCAGATTGGCTTGCGCCTTCCGGCGGAAGAGAATGTGCCATTCGGTCCGCCAGCGTCAGATGCGCGCGCAGTTCCGCCGCAAGAGCATGGCGAAGATCGCTCAGCCCGGCATATCCCAACCGCTTGACCGTCCGGATGACAGTCGCGTCAGAAGTCCCGATGTCCTGCGCCAACTTTGCAGCAGAGGCGTACAGTGCAGTTTCCCGGTTGACCGAAAGGTGGTCGGTCACGCGCACTTCGGCGGGGCCAAGGGCGGATCGTGCTTCCTGAACGCGTTGATCGAAGGTTTGTGAGTATGCCATGGGTCGAGTTTTGAATTTGCAACGAGAGTGCAAGTGTAGTATATACTACTATAAAGGTCAATAATATGTAGTGTTTACAACATAAAAGGAACGCCGGATGCCTGTCGATTTCTGGACAATTGTCATGCCTGCTGTCTCCGCTGCCTTTCTGGCCTCAATAGTCGAAGTGGTCGAGGCTTTCACGATCGTGCTTGCGGTCGGCACGACGCGCGGCTGGCGGCCTGCGATCCTTGGCACTTTGGCGGCGCTCGTCGTTTTGGCCCTGGTCGTGGCCGCCCTTGGTCCGCTTTTGAACACGGTTCCGATCTATATTCTGCAACTCTTTGTCGGCATTCTGCTTTTGCTTTTCGGCTTGGGGTGGTTGCGAAAGGCGGTACTGCGGCAGGCGGGCGTTTTGCCATTGCATGATGAAGAAGCTGCGTTTCGACAAGAAACCGAGGAACTGACCCAAAAAAATGCCGCTCATGATCCGCTGAAATGGATTGGCGGCATCGCGGCTTTCAAGGCGGTTCTGCTGGAAGGGTTGGAGGTCGCCTTCATTGTGGTCGCCGTCGGCGCCGGGCGAGGGCTTTTGTGGGAGGCGTCGCTGGGTGCGCTCGCGGCTTGTGTTTTGGTCCTTGCAATAGGCGCAGCAGTTCACAAACCCCTGTCTCGGGTGCCTGAAAACACGCTCAAATTTGGTGTCGGAGTGATGCTGTCGGCCTTTGGAGTATTTTGGACCGGCGAGGGAATAGGGGCGCACTGGCCCGGTGCCGATCTTGTTCTATTACCGCTGGCGGCGCTTTTCCTGCTGACTGGGCTAGGTCTGGCCCGAATGGTTTCGATCAATAAAAGGGGGCAACAGGCATGAGCATTCTGCGCGATGTTCTCAAGGAACTTTGGAAAATGTTTGTGGCAGACCTTCGGCTAACACTGGCCACGCTGATTTGTGTGGCCGTAGTGGCGATGGCGCTTTGGTCGGGTCTGATTTCGGGCACCGCTGCAGCTGCAATTCTGGTCGCGTGCAGTATAGTGGTTCTGGCGGAGACGGTACTTCGCGAAGCGAGCCTGCGGAATCGCTAAAAAACCGAAGCCTTACCAAATTGTAAGGTGTACGGTAGATATTCACCGCAATCTGCATTTATCAATTGGCCAACTTGCCACGATCGGTCAATATTGGAATTCGCTCACAGACCTCTATCCATGGTCAAGAGAGCCAGGATGGACAAAAAATCACGATGACCGACGTCACACCGGATCGATTGGGGCAGCAAGCCCATGCAAACTTGCCGTCGCGCTTTCGCCGCGTGCTGCCATTGGCTATTGGCCTGGCGCTTTTCGCATTGGGCATCTACGCGCTCTTCCATCTTCTCAAATCGGTCAACGCCAAGGATGTCGCAGTTCAAATGCGCATCACCCCTTGGGCGACCCTTGCCGCAGCTATTGGCGCAACCTTCTTGGGCTACGTCTCGCTGTTGGGCTATGACTGGTCCGCTCTTCGCTATCTCGGCAAGAAGGTTCCGGCACGAGTTATCGCCATCGGCGGATTCCTCGGCTACAGCTTTGGCAACACCATCGGGCTTAGCGTCGTATCGGGCGGCGCGGTACGGTATCGGATTTATTCCGCGTTTGGACTTAACGCTTTTGAGGTCGCGGCGGTTTCCACGTTCGTCTCGATTGCTTTCGGAATTGGAATTACGATCATCGGTCTGGGTGCGCTGGCGCTGCATCCTTACGCACTCGAAAGCGTTCTGCCATGGTCGGCGACAGCAACGCAGCGCATGGCGGCACTGGTTTTTGCCGGGGTTGTGGCGACTTTGGCCTGGCTGTCCTTTTCAGGGAAAACGCTGTCCATTCGATCATGGGACATTGCGGCCCCTTCGCCGGGTATTTTGCTTGGCCAACTGGCATTTACCCTATTTGATACGGTGTTTGCCGCTTTGACGCTTTATGTTTTGCTTCCGGCGGGCGCGCCGGATTTCATCACAGTTCTTGCGGTGTTCGCGGCGGCGGCCATGGTCGGCGTCGTAAGCCATGTGCCCGGTGGCGTGGGTGTGTTCGAAACCGTGGTCATTGCCAGCATGCCTGCCGGTACATCACTCGATCAGGTCGCGGCGGCTCTTTTGCTTTATCGGATCATTTACTATTTGGTTCCCTTTGCGCTGGCGCTTGCGTTTGTAGCGATCAACGAAGCCCGGCTTGCAGGTGGCCTGGTTGCCCGTCTTCTCGGCGATGTGCCCGTCCAGATGCGGCCATTGGTCCGGACGATTACGTCTGTCGCGCCATCAATCACAGGAACCGCCACATTCGGACTTGGTATCTACTTGCTGCTGATGGCGCTCTTGCCTGCCGTGCGGCCCGAAGATATCGACCCGAACGATTTTCTCGCGGCGATTCTATTGGAGGGTGGTGCCCTCATGTCGGCGGCACTCGGGATAATTCTTGTCTTGCTGTCGCAAGGGCTGCTGCGCCGCATTTCGGGGGCCTTCTGGCTGACCGAGGTTTCGCTTCTGGCTGGCGCTATTGCCTCGGTTCTGAATGGACTGGATTTCGAGAGCGCGGCCCTTCTGTTCTTGTCCGCAGCTATTCTCTGGCCGTTTCGCGCCGAGTTTTCCCGCTCGGCGAAACTCACCCACGATGTTCTCAGCCCGGAATGGTTCGTCCTGGTGGCTGCAATCGCGCTGGCGGCGGGTGGCTTTTTCTTTTTTATCCATGAATCGACGCCCTATTCGACCGATCTATGGACTCAATTCGCCGGGGGGGCCAACACGCCGCGTGCCCTTCGCGCGGCGCTTCTGGCGACCGCCATCCTCTGCCTGTTCACGATCTATCTCGCGTTGCAGCCTGCGCGGGCACATTCCCACCGTCCCGACAAAACGTCGCTCGACAAGGCAAATGCAATCATCCTGGCGCAAGAAAATCCCACGGGATTCCTCGCACTCAGTGGCGACAAGTCCCTGTTCTTTTCCGACGCCGAGGATGCCTTCATCATGTACGCGATCCAGGGACGGTCCTGGGTTGCCTATTCCGACCCGGTGGGTCGCCCCGGTGCATTCAAGGATTTGCTATGGGCCTTCAAGGATGCCGCTTATGCCGCCAACAGTCGGCCGGTGCTCTATGAGATCACCGAGCAACTCTTGCCACTCTGTGTGGAGATGGGCATGACCCTGCACAAGATCGGCGAAGAAGCTGATGTCGATGTTCAGAACTTCTCTCTCGCGGGCGCAAAATTCAAGAAAATGCGTGCGGCTTATAACAAATCCCAGAAAAGCGGTCTGGAGTTTGAGGTTCTTGATGCGCCTCATTCAGACGCATTGATGCAGGAAATCCAGTTGGTTTCCGACGCCTGGCTTGGCGCCCGCAAAGGTGCCGAGAAAGGATTTTCCGTTGGTCGGTTTGACGCAGAGTATCTACAGAACTTTCCCATCGCATTGGTTCGGCGCGATCAGCGGGTCATTGCCTTTGCGAATGTGATGCGCCCATCCGATGGCAAACGGATCACGATCGACCTCATGCGATATCTGCCTGACGAGGCGAGCGGCATGATGGAGTATCTGTTCATCGCGCTGATCGAACATTACCGCGTTCTGGGCGCACAGAGCTTCAGTCTCGGCATGGCCCCGCTATCGGGGATACAGGCGCGTCAGGGCGCACGATTGTGGAGCCGCTTCGGCGCACTGCTTTTCCGGCACGGCGGCGCATTCTACAATTTCGAGGGTCTTCGCGCCTTCAAACAGAAATTCCAACCTGACTGGCATCCACGCTTTGTCGCGGTCCCCGGTGGCGCATCACTTCTGATCGCGCTCAAGGACGTCGCCGTTCTGATCGCAGGTGGTGCGCGCGGCCTGATTTCGAAATAGGGTCCCGCACCACGACACCTGTCATTGATCAAATACTTGCAGCGTTCCTGACTATTGAAAACGATGTCTCAGCCGCACTCCAACAAAAGGGGCGACCAAGAACATACTGGAACGGATGACTTACCGTTCCGCAGCGCCAAAGGAATAGCCCAGTGTCAGCGCTACGACACCCTTGGTTGATGAGGTATCATACCGCCGCGCCACAGCGCCCACCGTTGCACCCTCCATCAACGTCTCGGCCACGATCTGCGCCTTCACCGCATCCGGCCACCGGCGGTGGCCACGCGGCCCCACAACCATATCAATGTTACTGAGAAGCTCCGTTGAGCGCTCCATGGAGATACTCCCTGATAACCCATCCATCAGGGGTGAATCTCAGATCAAAGGCTCACAAGGAAGGTGGGGTGGGCGCACCGCTTACAATGATCGCGGGGTTGTTGAAGTCAGACAAACCGTCCGAGATATACCGTGATGTGAGCGAAAACCCACCGCCAAAGGTTAACTCCGCTGTGTTGCCGATAACGGGGAAAAACGAGGCGGCCAGCGCCGTTGACGCCAATACAATTTTCATTCGTTGCTCCTCAGTAGGCCGCTGGGTGCGGCCGGGGTTTTTGTGGGGGTAATTTCGTCGTGCATGGGCATTTGTCGCCACGCATGACACTTGCTTTGCCAGACAGTGAGAAACCGGCCCAGGCTTTTTGTGGGGTCTGGCCATGGAGTATGCTGGCCGGACCCCTTGGCCTAGCGCACCAGCATTAGCGATCGATCTGCGCTGGTTCGAGGCCGTCCTTTGATCCGGTCATGTAGAAAACAGTCCCGGCAATCGCGGCCAAGAAGATGAGGCTGGTGATAACCGTCCCAAGCCCCATGCCGCCTGCATCCACCGACTGAGACAGGAGGTCGCCAAAGGAGGCCCCCATCGGACGGGTGATGATATAGGCAAGCCAGAAGGCGAGAATGCTGTTCATCTTCTTTGCATAGAAGGCCGCGGCAATCGCGACGATCATCAGGCCATACATGATACCCGACATCAGATAGCCCATCCCCAGGCCTTCGGCGGCCTGATCACCAGCCGATGTGCCGAGCGCAAAGGTGAGCAGGATCGCGAGCCAGTAGAAAGCTTCGCGTCGGAAGGTATAGATCGAATGGATCGACAGGGTCTTTTCTGTCGCATACCAAATCGCAAACGAAGCGGCGAGCGCGATGGCGAAAGTGGTTGTAACCGGAGTAAACGACCATCCCAGATTGTCGATGAAGTTGTCGGTGATCAGGGTGCCGACGATGCTGACAAGAACCACGGTCAGCCAATAAATCCAGGGCACATATTTCTTTTGCGCGAACTGATGGAAGAGCGCGATGCCGAGAAAAACCGCCATGATCGCCGACGTCAGGCTGAGACCGAGATTGAACGTCGTGTTGATGAAATCGGCGGCAGTTTCACCCACCGTGACGGCCAGCAATTTGACCAGCCAGAAATCCCACGTCACCTGCGGGACGCGGTTGTAGATGATTTCACCCGTTTCGGGGTGAACTCTGTGAGCCGCATTTCCTTGTGGCTCGAAGTTTATGGCACTCGACATTGAGAAAGCTCCTTGGTTGAAGATTGGCGTTCGTTGCAGCTACGCCGTAGTTGCATGAGTGGTGGGGTGATGAGTGGTGGAACCGTCGATTGGCAGACGTCAGTCGGCTTGTTCGGCACCGCCAGCGTCTTTGTTGATTTCCAGTTTCAATGGCTGGAAACCGTCGGCCTTCAGTTCAACCGTGAAGAGTTTGGCCGATTGGCTGGTGACGTAGATACCATTGGGATTGGCTCGGAAATGTCCGGGAAGTCCGCTGTCATCTAAATGGATGCGTGCGTCCTTGCCCGCCGGAACCTTGAATCCGCCGAGTTTGGCGAAATAGGCCTCGGTTCTGTTCGTGTCGATATCCTTGATCGTATAGTAGATAGTGAAATTGTTCAGGTCCTGTGCGCCCGAATTGACCACCTGCAACTCCAGATGGTCGGTTGCGTCTTTCTTGGCGGCATAGTCGTAGTTATTCTCGACGAGGGCCTCCTTGATGGTAAAGGGCGTCGCGGCACCGTCCGCCTTGATCGGGTCTGCGGCAAAGACCGGGTTTTGATCTTGCAGGTCATTTTGCCCGTCGCCGTCAGTATCGGCGTTCAGCGGGTCGGTATGGATCAGGGGTTCTGACGTGTCCGGCACGCCATCGCCATCGGTATCGGTGGCCGACATGGCTGCTGAGGCGGCGACCAGTCCGATGGCGAACGCCACTGATGCCACGGTAGTTTTGCACTTGAAGTCCATGCTGTCTTACTCCTTTGTCAGTCGGTCAGATTTGAGACGCCGCGAAAACATCAGCCCGGTCAGCCCCAGTGTTGTGCAAATCAGCCAAAGCGCATCACCGCTTTTCTCGGTCAGGATCGGTCCCAACGGTTTGCCTGTGTAGGTGTCCTTGATACCGAGGACAGCAAAGCTGAACCGCTCCAGATGCTTGGTGACCGAGGCCACTTCAATGCCGTTGCGGATGGTTTCATAACCGGCGTAACCAGCCTTGATGCGGTCCTGCTCGGCCTTGGGAATATGTAGCAGTTTGAACACGCCACCAGCGACCTGGTTGTCGGGGTCCAGCGTATCGCCGATCTGCGGGGCCACTAGCACCAACAGCAGCCAGACGACGAAACTGAACAAAAGCGCGTTCGACGGTCGCCGCGACCACAACGTGGTCATGAAGGCCAGAACGAAGAAGCCGACGGTGTAGGTTGACGCCATGACCCAAACGATGGCCAGACGCATCAGGTCGATGCCAGTGAGGCCCACGCCCGCGGAGATTTCCAACAGCAACGCTCCAAGCATAAAAACTGCGGCCAGACCAGCCGTCAGCAGTAGCGTTCCCGCGGCGAGTTTGCCTGCCAAAAACTGCCACTGATTCAAGGGGCGAGTCATGATCAGCGCTAGGGTTTGTCGCCCCCTTTCGCTGACCGCAGCACGAAAACCGGCAAGGATGCCAAGTACCGCGCCAATGATCTCGATCTGTTCGATCGCGCCCCGCAGCAGCCGCAAGGGATAGAACTCGGGCGCGGCCAGATCGGCAGCTGTCTTGCCAAGCGCCAGAAGCGTGGCCT
>JBATDH010000411.1:0-15112 GCA_049663365.1 Albidovulum sp.
GCTTGCGTCGGCTTACCCGCGGCTTTGCTGGCGCGCGGACCACGTGCATCGGCACGCGGGGCACGGGGGCGCGGTGCCCATGTAAAGGTATAGAAAACCTCGGTTTCGGCCACGGTCTGAATGGCGGCTTCCTCCTCGGTAATCGGGTTGGCGGTTTCTCCTTCGGGCGTCGGCGCTGCCACCGGTTCGGCCTTGATCTTTTCGCGTTCGCCGCGCTCGCCCTGGTAGCCAAGACCGGCCATCAGGTCGGCGAATTGCTCCAGCGTCATGCCGGTGATCGACAGCATTTCCGGCACTGCCTCAAATCCGGCGCGGCTGTCTTTGGTGCGCAGGATGTCGGCCAGCCGTTCGAGCATATCAATGCGGATCGCCCTTGACCCGGCGGGGTGATAGCCCGACAGCGTATAGTGACCCTTGGGGACATCCGGCAGGTTCGGAACCGTAACCAGCCCGGCGGGCGGGCTTTCGGGAAATTCGGCCAGCCCTGCGAACAGCGACCACAAAACCAGCCGCAACCTTGTCGGCGCGGGTTTGAGCAAAAGCGGCTGGAACACCGTATATTGCCCAAACCGCACGCCGTGTTTTCGCAACGTGCTGCGTGCGTCCTGATCGAGGGCCTTGACCTCATCCGCGACGATATCACGCGGCACGACGCCCAGGTTTTCCACCAGACGGAACGCAAAGCCACGCGCCAGCCCGGTCAGGGTTTCATCGCGCGACAGGTTCAACAGCGGCTCGAAAAGCGTCGCGATCTTGCGGTCGATGAAGTGCTGCAACCGGCGGCGCACCTTTTCACCGACGTCAATACCGGCCTCTTCGTCAACAAAGGCCTCAACCAGCGGCTTCAGCGCGTCGCCCCCCTTGACCAGCTTGCCAACGGCCGAGTTGCCCCACATGAGACCGCCCTGTTCGGTGAAATCAAGCTCGGTATCGGGGGCATTGTAAAACCGATCCGCCCGCAGATGAAATTCCGGGCGCAGCGCCTCATAGGCTGCCTGACGCAATGTGCGCGCCTCGTCTGGCCCGGCACTGCTGTCCTGACTGAAACGGAATCCTTCCAGTTTGCCGACGAATTCGCCTTCAACCGCCACTTCGCCCTTGTCATTCACCTCGGCCACAAGGCTCTCCTTCTGTTTGAGTCGGCGCATCAGCACGGATGTGCGCCGGTCCACAAATCTTTGCGTCAGCGCAGTATGAAGCGCATCTGACAGGCGGTCTTCTACAGCGCGGGTTTCGCCGCGCCAATGCTTTTCGTCAAGAACCCAGCCGGATCGCTGCGCGATATAGGTCCATGTGCGGATATATGCCAATCGTTTCGACAAGGTATCAATATTCCCGGTGGTATTGTCGATGCGCTGGATCTGGCCTGAAAGCCAGTCGTCGGGCACATGGCCGGGGTCTTGCAGAAAACCGAAAACCCGTAGGAGCAGATTTGCGTGTTCCTGCGCTGACACGCCGCGAAAATCGGGAATGCGGCAGACATCCCACAATTTGCGCAGATCACGCGGGTGGCGGGTGCGATCGCGGATTTCCGGCAGTTCGGCCAGAGATTTCAGCCCGGCCAGGTCGTCCGCCTCGCGCCCGCGCATCAGCCATTGGTCGTTGGGGCTGGTTTCCAGAGAGGCGATCAGACGGTCGAGCGAGCCGAATTCAAGATCGGGATTGCGCCAATGCAGTCGTTGGATCGGCGCGAAACGGTGATCTTCGATGGCCTTGGCTACCTCGTCCGAAAGCGGACGCGCCTCACCCGTGACGCCAAAGGTGCCGGGTTGCATATGCCGCCCTGCCCGTCCGGCGATCTGGGCCAATTCATGGGGAAAAAGATTGCGCATCCGGTGGCCATCGAACTTGGCGGTCGCGGCAAAGCCGACATGACCGATATCAAGGTTGAGCCCCATACCAATGGCATCGGTGGCCACGAGATAATCGACATCGCCGTTTTGATACAGCGCCACCTGGGCATTGCGGGTGCGCGGGCTGAGTGCCCCCATGACCACGGCGCAACCGCCCTTCTGACGGCGGATCAATTCGGCGATGGCATAGACATTTTCGACGGAAAACCCAACAATTGCACTGCGTTCGGGCATCCGGCTGATCTTTTTCGCGCCCGCATAGCTAAGCGTGGAAAACCGATCGCGGCGCATGAACTGCACCTTAGGCACCAATGCCGCAATGGCGCCGCGCATGGTGTCCGCACCTAAAAACAGCGTTTCATGCAACCCGCGCGCGCGCAACAACCGTTCGGTGAAGACATGGCCCCGGTCCGGGTCGGCGCAAAGCTGAATTTCGTCGACGGCCACGAAATCGGCCCCGATCGCGTCGGGCATCGCCTCGACCGTGCACACCCAGTATTGGGTACGCTCGGGCACGATGCGTTCCTCGCCGGTGACCAGGGCAACCACCGACGGCCCGCGCTGTTCAACGATGCGGTCATAAACCTCGCGCGCCAAAAGCCGCAAAGGCAGGCCGATGACGCCGGTCCGGTGGGCCAGCATCCGTTCAATGGCATAATGGGTCTTACCAGTATTGGTCGGTCCGAGGACCGCCGTGATCCTCGCCTCCAGCGTCATTTGGGCTGCTCCTACAGATCCGTGCCCGAGGTTTTCTGCTCAAGCCGTTTGAGCGCCTCCAATATGCCCTCTTGATGCGGATGTATAGCGAGCGAGGCGCGATAGGCCTTCAGGGCCGACGCATCCTGTCCAGTCTGTTCCAGGATGATTGCCAAACCGCCCAGGGCACCGAAATGATGCGGATTGAGCGACAGGGTTTTTTGGATATCCGCCACCGACGGGCCGTACAACCCGGCCAGAAAATAGGCGGTAGCCCGCGCATTCCAGCCTTCGGCGAAATCCGGCGCGTGATCCGTCAGCGCGGTCAGGTGTTCGATTGCGGCGGCCAGATCGCCGTTTTGCATCGCCTCTTGCCCGCGCTTGAGCAACAAATCCATCGTCGGCGAACCCGACTTGGACCATTCCCGTTGAATGTCCGATTGCGCGCGCTGCCATTTGGGATTGTCCGGGTCGGCAAGCTGGGCATAAAGCTCATCGAGTTTGGTATTGGCAGCCAAAGACGGGACACCCGCCGTCATGGCCAGGAATAACGCTGCGGCAAAAGCCACGGCAAGGCGTTCAAGGAGGGTGGCGACTATCCGCATAACGGGGCAGAGTGTACCTGAACTGCGCCAGAAAGCGAGAGGTCTGGTGCTCACATTTGGAGGATGAGATGAGTAAAATCGTTGAAACTGCGGTTGAAAAGCTGAGCGCGCGTGTTCCCGGCGGATTCGCCGGTGTCGCCAAATTCGTCATCGAAGGCGAAGGTGCGGTGATCATCGACGGCGACGGGGTGCGGGCGGGCGATGACGATGCCGACGTGACCTTGACGGCGGATGTGGAGACCTTTCAGGGGATATTGAACGGCGATGTGAACCCGACGGCGGCGTTCATGCAAGGCAAACTGGCAATCGACGGCGATATGGGAATGGCGATGCAACTGGGCGCGGCCCTGTCTTGAGGCCGACGCCCGCCCCGTTTTTCGATGACGTGGCCAAAGCGCCTGCCGGTGCCAAAGCCGTCTGGCTGGACACCGAAGACGGGGTGCGCATTCGCGTGGCGCATTGGCGGTGTGGGACCAAGGGCACGGTGCTGATCTTTCCCGGTCGCAGCGAATATATCGAGAAATACGGGCCCGCCGCCGGTGATCTTGCGCTGCGCGGCTATGCGACGGTGACGGTCGACTGGCGCGGTCAGGGTTTGGCAGACCGGCTTCTGGCCGATCGGGCGCTGGGGCATGTCGGTGCGTTTCTTGACTATCAGAAAGACGTGGCGGCGCTGATGGACTTTGTGGCGGCCGAAAAACTGCCGCAACCCTGTTTTCTGATCGCCCATTCGATGGGTGGCTGTATCGCCCTTCGCGCCTTGCACGACGGCCTGCCGGTTCGGGCCGTTGCCTTTTCGGCACCCATGTGGGGTATCCGGATGATGCCGGTCCTGCGCCCTGTCGCCTGGGCGGTCAGCGGGCTTGCCCCTTTCATTGGCATGGCTGACCGGCTGGTGCCGGGAACCTCGGCGGAAACCTATGTGATTGATGCACCGTTTGAGGGAAATGTACTGACCCGTGATGCCGACATGTTCGAATTCATGCGGCACCAGCAGATCGAGCACCCCGATCTGGCCATTGGCGGGCCGACCCTGCGCTGGCTTCACGAAGCGCTGAATGAAACCCGTGCGCTGGCGCGGATGCCGTCACCGGATATGGGCGGCGTCACGATTCTTGGCAGTCAGGAACGGGTGGTCAATGTTGCAGCCATTCATCGGCGCATGGCCCAATGGCCCAACGCGCAGTTGCACATCATCGACGGGGCGGAGCATGAACCGATGATGGACAGCCCGACCCTCCGCGCCGAGTTCTTCGACCGGGCGGCGGCGTGTTTCGAAAGCGCACAGGTTAAACAGATATCCGTGTAAAACCTTCGCGCAATGCCACCGACCATGCTTCGCTCATTTCACGAAAGCCCACATCATTGGCGTCGATACGGCGCTGAAAGGTCACGCGGCAGGCGTTTTTTTCGATAACAACCATATCGAGGGGCATCCCGACCGACAGATTAGAGCGCAGCGTTGAATCCATCGACAAAAGCACCGCCTTTTGTGCATCTGACAAGGACGTTTGCGAATTCACCACCCGGTCGAGAAGCGGCTTTCCGTATTTGTGTTCACCGATCTGCAGGAAGGGCGTGTCATCCGTCGCCTCGATGAAGTTTCCTTCCGGGTAAATCAGAAACATGCGCATTTCGCCGCCCTTGCGCTGGCCGGCGACGATCAGGGTTGCCGAGGATTGCTGGCTCATCCCATTCAGTTTTCCGTCAACATCGGCCCGAATACGCGCCATCGTCATCCCGACCAGTTCGGCGACTTTCAGCATGGTCGGTGCCAGCATGATCGAGGTTTCGGGCGTCGCATCGGGGGATTCGATCGCTTCCCCGATTTTGGCAATTGTGGTTTGGGTGATTGACAGGCTGCCCGCGGTCATGATCCCGATGACCCGCTCGCCCGGCTCTTCGAATACAAACATCTTGCGGTAGGTCGAAATGTTATCAAGCCCGGCGTTGGTCCGCGTGTCGGACAACAGCACGATCCCGGCATCCAGCAATAATCCTACGCAATATGTCATGGCCCGGCACCGTCCGTTTTACCGCCCGGTGTGGCACCGAAGCGGTTTCTTGTTTCACGTGGCTTCAAAGTACTTCCGAAACTGTTTAAAAATATGACGAATTTTCAAATCTACCTTCTGGAAACCGCTCTACTGCTGCCCGGATCAAATCGCAACCGTCACTTCCCGGCATTTGTTCGCCCTCGCTTGTGCGATCCCGCAAGGATTTATGCCATGGATTTGATCGCTGGCAACAAGTTATGCAGGATTTATTGGCGCAAGCCTTGCCTTGCCGGTGTGGGACTGCCTATGTCAGGGCCACAGTATTTTGGAGTGTGCCATGTCCATCCGCCTGCCTCGTCCGGTTTTCGATTCCTCTGCCAGTGCCGGAGGGCTTGGCGATCTGCCCGAATGGGATCTCAGCGATCTCTATACCGCCACGGACGCCCCTGAATTCACCCGTGACATGGCGTGGCTGGGAAAGGAATGCGCCGGTTTCGCCAAGCAGTACGAAGGCAGACTTGCCACGCTGGACGCGCCCGGAATGCTGGAATGCATCCAACGCTACGAACGCATCGAATCCATCGCCGGGCGCATCATGTCCTTTGCGGGTCTGCGTTATTATCAAAACACGGTGGACGCGGACCGGGCCAAGTTCATGTCCGACTGCCAGGACAAGATCACCGCATTCACAACGCCGCTTGTATTTTTCAGTCTGGAATTCAACCGCATAGAAGACAAGGCTTACCTAAAACTTTTCGTCGCCAATGACGATATTGCCCGCTACAAGCCGGTGTTCGACCGGATGCGGGCGATGCGGCCGCACCAATTGTCGGATGAGCTGGAAAAATTCCTGCACGATCAGTCGACCGTAGGGGCGGCGGCCTGGAACCGGCTGTTTGACGAAACCATGGCTGGGCTGGCATTCATCGTCGAGGGTGAGCCCGCGCCCATGAACCTTGAGGCAACCCTCAATCTGCTGTCCGAGCCGGAGCGCGACAAGCGCGAGGCCGGGGCAAAGGCGCTGGCAAAGGTGTTCGGCCAGAACGTCAAATTGTTTGCGCGCGTGCACAACACTTTGGCCAAGGAAAAGGAAATCGAGGACCGTTGGCGCAAGATGCCCAGCCCGCAGGCCGGGCGACATCTGTCGAACCATGTGGAACCCGAGGTAGTCGAAGCCCTGCGCAATGCCGTGGTCGCGGCCTATCCGAAACTGTCGCACCGTTACTACGCGCTCAAGGCCAGGTGGATGGGGCTGGAAAAGATGCAGGTCTGGGACCGCAATGCGCCCTTGCCCAACGAAGTCAAGCGAACCGTCACCTGGGACGCGGCGCGCGATACCGTGATGTCCGCCTATAGTGCCTTTGCGCCCGAGATGGCCAAATTGGCCCGACCCTTCTTTGACAAGGGCTGGATCGACGCAGGCGTCAAACCCGGCAAGGCACCGGGGGCCTTTGCCCATCCGACGGTCACCGATGTGCACCCTTATGTGATGCTCAATTACCTTGGCAAACCCCGCGATGTGATGACTCTGGCCCATGAGCTTGGCCACGGGGTGCATCAGGTTCTGGCGGCCCCGCAAGGCGAAATGCTGGCCTCGACCCCCCTGACGCTGGCCGAAACCGCCAGCGTCTTTGGTGAAATGCTGACCTTCCGGCGGTTACTGGCGCAGGCGAAAGACACCGCTGAACGCAAGACTTTGCTGGCCGGCAAGGTCGAGGACATGATCAACACGGTGGTACGCCAGATCGCGTTTTACGATTTCGAATGCAAGCTTCATGCGGCCCGCCGCGAAGGCGAACTGACACCAGACGGCATCAATGATCTGTGGATGAGCATTCAGGCCGAAAGCCTTGGTCCGGTTTTCGAATTCATGCCTGGCTATGAAACCTTCTGGTCCTATATTCCGCATTTCGTCCACTCGCCTTTCTACGTCTATGCCTATGCCTTCGGCGACGGTTTGGTGAATGCGCTTTATGCCGTCTATGAGGAAGGTTTGCCGGGATTTGAGGAGAAATATTTCGACATGCTGAAGGCAGGCGGATCAAAGCACCACAGGGAATTGCTGGCCCCCTTCGGCCTTGATGCCTCGGATCCGAAATTCTGGGACAAGGGGCTGTCGATGATCGCCGGTATGATTGACGAATTGGAGGTGATGGAGGGCTGAAATCAGGTGCCCCGCGCCCAGCCAAAGCGCGAAACATCATAACCCGTTTCAGCAATTCGCGCGATGACGGCAGCGGTCAGGTCCGGGTGCCCGGCGCTGATGCAATTCATCCCGAAGTACCAAAACAGAAAGGGCACGAAGGGCCAATCCGTCTGAATTGCCCGGTGTAAACCCGACGCCATTTCATCCACGGATCGCACTACGACAGCGCAGTGATGAAAATCCGAATGCCCGCACAGAACGACGGGCACGCGGTGCAACATGCTTTCGATACCGACAGCAGAATTGATCGTCACCGTCACATCGGCAGCGGTCAGAATGTCGTGGATATTGGCCTCGGTGACGATAATCCGTGCGTCGCGGGCTGCCAGTCCAGCCAGCCAGTCCCGTGTTGCTGCACTTTGGTCAAAAGGATGCGCCTTGATGACCAACGGTCGCGGGTCTTCCCGCGCCATAAGGGTCGCCACCATGGTTTCTCGGTCAAGATAGCAGGTCTCACCAACCTGCCGATCCCCCTCGCATTGCAAGAAGATCGCAATACATCCTTTTGGAAAGGCTTGTACTTCTTTTGGCTGGGTGCCGCGCGACATTCGCCGGTCAACCAGACGCTTGTGGAGGTTTCCCACAAAGGCCAACGCCTTTTCCGAATTGACGCATTGTGCATCAAACCTTTTGGCGGCAATGGACGATCCGGCGCGAATTCCCCAAGGATCAAGGTTCCAGAACGGAAAGATATAGGCAACGCCGGTATTCAGAACGCGCGGGTGGCGATAGTTCCCGTGATCGACAATGTGAAAGCTGTCATCTGCAAGAACCCTTCGCTTCGTCAGGATGCGCTCATGCACGACATAGTCAATATTGACACCGCAGTCGGGCAGTTCCGTTATCAACTGTTTGTAATAGCCGGGCATGGCCCGTTTTCCGTCAAGGTATGACCCTGGCAAATGCAAGATGAGGCTTGGGCGTTTCATCGGCGCAAGATGCAGCCTTTTTTGCCGGGAAGCCATATCGCGACAAACCCGGCTGCAACTATCATCCGGGGATGAGCATACCCTTTTCCTTGGCCAGTTCCCGCATCTCGGCCTGCAACTTCTCAAACGCCCGGACTTCAATCTGGCGCACGCGTTCGCGGCTGACCTTGTACTGGGCTGAAAGATCCTCGAGCGTCAGTGGGTCATCCACCAGCCGACGCTGCATCAGAATGTCTTTTTCCCGTTCATTCAGCTTTGCCATGGCCCGTTCCAGAAGCTCGCGACGGGTAGACAGTTCGTCTGCGGCTTCATAGTCGCTGGCCTGGTCGGCGTCTTCGTCTTCGAGCCAGTCCTGCCATTGCGCCGTTCCCTCGCCTTCGGCACCAACGGTCGCGTTCAATGACGCGTCGCCGCCCGACAGGCGGCGGTTCATGTCAATGACCTCGGCTTCGGTGACGTTCAGGTCATGGGCGATCCTTGCGACGTTTTCGGGACGCAGATCGCCCTCCTCCAGCGCGCCGATCTTGTTTTTCGCCTTGCGCAGGTTGAAAAACAGCTTCTTCTGCGCCGACGTGGTGCCAAGTTTGACCAGCGACCATGACCGCAGGATATATTCCTGGATCGAGGCGCGTATCCACCACATCGCATATGTGGCAAGGCGAAAACCCTTTTCGGGATCAAAGCGCTTGACCGCCTGCATCAGGCCGACATTGGCTTCGGAAATCACTTCGGCCTGCGGCAGGCCGTAACCGCGATAGCCCATGGCGATTTTTGCCGCCAGACGCAAATGCGATGTGACCAGCCGATGGGCCGAGCCGCTATCTTGGTGGTCTACCCATCTTTTGGCCAGCATGTATTCCTCTTCCGGTTCCAGCAGCGGAAACTTGCGGATTTCCTGCATATAGCGGTTGAGGCCCTGTTCGGGGCTTGGTGCCGGAAGGTTTGCGTAACTGCTCATGACTGACCCTCTCTGTTGTCTGGGACCACACAATCTACGATCCACGTACCGCCCATGCAAGGCCGCGGGCCTAACATGGTGGAATTAACGTTAACTTAATATGTGGATGGGTTGTTCCCAGAATTGTGACAGTATTTTCACGCGCTTGTCAGCAGACGCGCGCTTGTTTCACGCCTGCCCGGACAGTTTTGACAGCAGGGCTGCCATATCGTCGGGCAACGGGCTTTGAAATTCCAGGCTTTCGCCGGTTACCGGATGGACAAATCCCAACGTCGCCGCGTGTAAGGCCTGTCGCGGGAAATCGGTGGCCGCCGTGGCGGCACCGGCACCCAGCGCCTTGGTCGCGGGCTTGCGGCGACCGCCATAGGTCGTATCGCCGATCAATCCGTGGCCGACATGCGCCAGATGCACCCTGATCTGGTGGGTGCGCCCGGTTTCCAGCCAGCATTCCACCAGCGCCGCCGCCGGGGGCGCGCCAAAGCTCTCAACCACCCGCACCCGCGTGACGGCGTGCCGCCCGCCATGAAACAGCACCGCCTGCCGCTGGCGGTCATGCTTGTGGCGGGCAAGCTGGGTGGTGATCTTCAAAATCCCGCCAGGTTCGAAATTGGTGCCCCTGGTCCCATGAATCCGGGGGTCATTGGCATCGGGCACACCATTGACGATCGCCAGATAGCGCCGGTTGACGCTGTGCTTTTCAAACTGCGCGGCCAACCCGTGATGGGCGCGGTCGGATTTCGCCACAACCAGCAGACCGGTCGTATCCTTGTCGATCCGGTGGACAATACCGGGGCGTCGTTCGCCGCCAACGCCCGACAGCGTGTCGCCGCAGTGATGCAGCAGCGCATTGACCAGCGTTCCCGACGGCGATCCCGGCGCGGGATGCACGACCAGTCCCGCAGGTTTGTCGATAACGATCAGATCGGCGTCTTCCCAGACCACATTCAGCGGAATATCCTCGGCGACGGTTTCCACCGGTTCGGGCGCACCCAGCGCAATGTCAAAGACCGCGCCCTGCTCGGTCTTGGCCTTGGCATCGGTCACGACAACGCCGCCCTGACTGACATCGCCATCGGCCAGCATCCGCGCCAGCCGTGACCGCGACAGGGCCGCCGCCTCTGGCACATCGCGCGCCAGCGCCTTATCAAGGCGGTCAGGCGGGTTCGCCCCGATGGTGACGCGAAGGGTTTGGGACGGGATGTCCGACATGAACAAAGCTCCGGTGCCGGACGATACGGGGGCAGCCCCCCCGCCCGACCTGCGGTTTCTCAAGACATTGGTGACCGTGCTGACCGGCACGATGATTGTCGGTCTCATAACCATCGTCGGCTTGCTTGTCATCCGCATACCGGATTTAACCCCGGCGCAACCCGTACTCCCGGATGGTATTGTGCTACCTGCCGGAACCACGGCCCTGGCCGTCACCTTCGGGCGCGGCTGGTTTGCGGTCGTAACCGAGGCGCAGGAAATCCTGATATTCGACGCCGAAACCAAGGAATTACGGCAGCGTGTCGCCATCGAGCCCGGCAACTAAGCCTCGCCCGGTGCCGGGAAAAACCGTCGGGCTACAGATTCAAAACTGGTCATCAACTGGGTTGGTCTGAGGCTTTGCAGACTGGCCAGAACAACATGACTGCTAACCGATCCGGCGCGCAGTGGTTTGATGATCAGAGGTTGCCCGTCATAGGTCAGATCGCCCTTGGGGCGCGTTACCAGCAAGGCATAGCCCAACCCACGCCCGACCAGACCCCGCACCAGTTCCAGCGAGGGCGAGCTGTAAGCGATCGTCGGGGTAAGCCCCTGCGCCTGAAACAGCCCCAGAAAATAATCTCGGCTGGGCGGGACATCGAGCAGGATCAGTTTTTCGGCGGTCAGGTCTTCGAGCGAAATATCATTCCTCCCGGCAAAGGGATGACCTTCGGGCAAGGCGACATAGGGCGACAATTCTGCCAGCGGTATGCGGCGGATATCTTCCGGCAGGCCAAGATCATACATCAGCGCCAGTTCAAGCCGCCCGGCATAAAGCCCGTCAAGAAGGTATTCCTGTGTCCCGTCGCTCAGGCGCAGGGTGATTTCAGGAAAGGCATTGTGCAACGCCTTGATCAGCCCCGGCAGGAAGGCTGGCGCAAGGGTGGTGAAACTGCCCAGCCTCAACTCCCCGGCAATGGCTGTGCCGGTCATCATGGCCTGCCTTTGCAGGTCGGTGGCATGGGCAAGAAGGCTGCGGGCAGAATGCAGGATGTTTTCGGCGCTCGCAGTTGCCGAAACCCCTTGCGAATGATGACGCAACAACAATTGGCTGCCGATCTGGTCTTCCAGCTTGGAAATCGCCACGGATATCGTCGGTTGCGAAACATTGAGCCTTTCAGCCGCCCGCGCGATAGATCCGCAATCAATTGCGGTGACAAGATATTCAAGCTGTCGCAGGGTGAACCGGTGCATTCTTTCATAGTAAATCACTAACTCATGGCAATAAAGATTTTATTTCCGCTAAGTGCACTTTGCCGTTAGCGTCCGGCAATTACCCCCTGAACCAATATCCCAGCAGAAAGCAGACAAAATGATCCGTACCGGCGACGCCTATTGCACATCCATTCAGGACGGACGCGAGGTCTGGATCAATGGCGAAAAAGTCAAGGATGTCTGCGCCCACCCGCAGATGAAGCCGGTCATCGACATTCGCGCCCGTATCTATGACATGCAGCATGACGCCGACACCCAGGCGGCCATGACTTATGAAGAAAAGGGTGAACGCTTTGCGATCGGGCTGCGGCTGCCGCATGATGCCAAAGACTGGCAAGACAAGCGCGATGCGGTTGATCTGGTGATGCACGACATCGGCGGTGTCGTCACCCGCGTCGGGGATGAGACCGTAGGCGAGATGTGGTCGCTGCGCGACGGCAAGGATATTCTCAACGAGATTGATCCGCGCTTTGCCGAGAATATAGAACGCCACATTCACATGGTGCTGAAAGACGATCCCTTTCATGTATCGGCCAATACCGACCCAAAGGGCGACCGCTCCAAGGCACCGCAGGACCAAGACCCCGACATGCTGGTACATGTGGTCAAGGAAACCGATGCGGGGATCATCATCCGTGGGGCGAAATACGAAACCGCTGCCGCCTATTCCAATCAGGCATTCTTGAAACCGACCATCGCCAACTGGGGTGATGCGAAGCTGTCGGATTATGCGCTGGGTTGCATCGTCAAGATGAACGCGCCGGGGGTCAGGCATATTTGTCGCACCGGCTTTGCCGGGCGCGCGCCCGAGGCCGATTACCCGCTGTCGAACCGGGTGGATGAGATCGACACGCTGATGGTGCTCGACGACGTTCTGGTCCCTTGGGAAGATGTGCTGTTTTACCAGCATACCCGTGCCGCCAGTTTCATCCGCGCCACGCTGCACCGTTATTCGGCTTTTCCTTTCGTGCAGCGCACCCTGTCATTCGCCGATTTGATGATCGGCGCGGCTTTGTGGAACGTGCGCCAGACCGGATTGGACAAACAGCAGGCGGTGCAGGAAAAGCTGGCCGAACTGGCCGTGTGGCGCGAAGGCATCGACGCTTTTCTGACCGCCTCAATCGCCATGGCCGAGCGAAGCCCGAGCGGACTTCTGATGCCCAACCAGTCGATGCTGATGTCGGGACGGGTTCACGCGCTGACCGGCCTGCCACATATGATGCATCTGGCCCGCGAACTTTGTGGCGGACAAATCTGCGTCACCCCGGACGCGGCCAGCTTCGCCGCTCCGGAAACCAAGCCTTGGCTCGACAAATTCTACACAATTAATGACGAATGGATCGCAGATGACCGGCGCCGATTGCTGGGACTTGCGCGCGACCTTCTGAATTCCGACTATGCCGGGCACCGGCTGACCTTCCAGCTTTTCGCCCAGTCGCCGCCTTTCGCCCAGCTTGCCGCCGTATACCGCAATTTCGACTGGAACGGGCCGTTGGAATTTGCCCACAAGGCAGCGGGACTTTCTGATAGGGTATGGGGGAAAAGCAAAGGATAACACCATGACACGGCATGACCCCACTTTGAGCCCGATGCGCGAACTGGCCGAAAATGTCGCGCAGCCCTTTGAGCGCGCCCGCGCGATGCCCAAAAGCGTTTACACCAGCGATACCTTTCTGACCGCCGAGTTGGAGCAAGTCTTCAAGAAAGACTGGTTCTGCGTGACCCGATCCGACGCGCTGGCCAATCCCGGCGATTACACCACGCTGGAACTTGCAGGCCAGCCGATCATGGTGATCCGCGGCCGCGACGGCAATCTGCGGGCGCAATCCAATGTCTGCCTGCACCGGATGTCGACGCTGCTGGAAGGGTCGGGCAACACCCGCTCCATCGTCTGCCCCTATCATGCCTGGACCTATAACCTCGACGGATCGCTTCGCGGTGCGCCTGCGATGACGTTGAACGAAGGTTTCTGCAAGGATACCTACACCCTGCCACAGGTTAGGTGCGAGGAGTGGTTGGGCTGGGTGATGATCACGCTCAACCCCGACGCCGCTCCGGTGTCCGAGGCGCTTGCCGAGGTTCAGACACTGATCAGCGATTTCGGAATGGAACACTATAGCCAGACCTTCTTTGAGACCCATGTCTGGGACACCAATTGGAAGGTTCTGGCCGAGAATTTCATGGAAAGCTATCACTTGCCTGTCTGCCATGCGGGCACCATTGGCGGGCTATCAAAACTGGATGAAATGGTCTGCCCGCCGGGCAAGGCCGCCTTCAACTATCACTGGATATTCAAGGATCCGGGGTTCAGGCTGGCCAATGCCCATCCGACGAACACCACCCTGAAGGGCGACCGGCGGCGCATGACCTTTCTGCTGGCGATTTACCCCAGTCTGCTGATCACCCTGACGCCCGGTTATTTCTGGTATCTGTCGCTCCACCCGAAAGGACCGGGACAGGTGATGATCCGCTTTGGCGGCGGCATGTCGCCGGATTTTGTCCATGACCCCGAGGCGCAAAGCCATTTTGAAGCGGTCAAGAAACTGCTCGATGATGTGAATGTCGAAGATCGCGGCTGCACTGAAAAAGTTTATGCGGGGCTTTGTTCCGACATGGCAGCACCTGGCCATCTGTCGCATCTGGAGCGCCCGAATTATGATTTTGCTCGTTACCTCAATTCAAAAGTCAATCCCTGACCCGCTCATCGCCACCCAGCCCAAGGATATCATCCATGCTGCATAAACGCCTCCGCCCGTTCAACACCAAGGAAACCTACCCCGAACAAAAGCTCGACAATGACCTTAGTCAGGGCGTCGTTGCCCGTGGCACCATGGTGTTTCTGCGCGGCCAGGTGGCGCAAGACCTTGACACCCGCGAAAGCCTGCATGTGGGCGATGCGGGCAAACAGACGGCCAAGGCAATGGCCAACATCAAGATGCTGCTGGAAGAGGCGGGCACGACAATGGAATCGGTCTGCCGTATTGTCGTATACCTGACGGATATCCGCTACCGCGAGGCGGTCTATCAGGAAATGGGCAAGTGGCTGAAAGGGGTGTATCCCTGTTCGACTGGATTGGTGGTTCCCGCCCTCGCCCGCCCCGAATGGGTGGTCGAGATCGAAATCACCGCCGTCATTCCGGATTGACGCGTCATGAAACCTGAACGCAGCACGACCGACCTTCTGGCCCATCTTCGCAACGTCGCATCCGGCCCGCTGGAACGCGCCACGGGCGCCGAACCGCAGCTTTACTGGGACGCGGATATCGCCGAACTTGAACAAGCGCAGATATTCCGCAAGGACTGGGTCTGCCCCGGACTCGCCGCCGAAATTCCTGAAACCGGCGATTACATGACCTTCTCCGTCGCCGGTGAACCGATCTATTCGATCCGCGACAAGACGGGTGC
>JBATDH010000412.1:0-2918 GCA_049663365.1 Albidovulum sp.
TGCCAGCGGTGCCAGCGCGTTGGTCGTGCAAGAGGCGTTTGAAACGATCCGGTGTTCGGGCTGCAACTGGTCTTCATTGGCCCCCAGAACCAGCGTCAGATCGGCCGATTTCGACGGGCCGGATACCAGCACGCGCGCCGCTCCGGCCTTCAGGCCCGCTTCGGAAAACGACCGCTCGCCGCCAAGCCCGGTGCATTCCATCACGATGTCGATATCCGACAGATCGAGACCGGAAATATCGCGCAGCCCCGTCAGCCGCAGACGACGCCCATCCACGACCAACGCGTCGCTCTCGATCCTCACCTCGCCTTTCCAGGGGCCAAAGACGGAATCGTATTCAAAAAGATAGGCGGCAATATCGGGGCGGGCGATATCGTTGATCGCCACGATCTCGATTTCGGCATGGGCCGGATCGGTCAGGGCCGCGCGCAGCACCGACCGTCCAATCCGACCAAAGCCGTTCAGGGCAACGCGCACCGTCATGAAACTGCCTCCGCTACAGCGTTTTGCCTTTGATCTGGTTTACCGGATCAAAGGCAAATCGCAACTATTCCCAACGCTCGCCTGTCTTGGTCTGTCTTCGATCTGATTCAGATTGAAGACAAACCTCTCCATTGTGCCCACCTATGGTTCAGCCCCAGCAGTAGGCCAGAGCCGTATCGGAGCGAAAGCCCTAAAACGCCGTGATACGTGACCGATACAGCCAGCCCGGTCTGTGCGGCCCCGAACGCAGAAGCCGCGCGGCAAGGTGCGAATGTACTTGCATCCGTGTCGGGACGCGTGTCGGGACAGATGCCCGACGATGTCGGGACGGATGCGGGACGGGTGCGGGACGGGCCGAAGGGCCATGAATCGCGGCAGCCTCGGGGAGCTTATCGCACTGCCTCCATCAGGGCGTCGGGCATTTTGCAGTCGCGCGCGGCATCCATGCCGCAGGAACGCGGTGATAGGTCTTTGGTCAGACAGATTCGCGCCTCTTGTACCATTCCGGCCTCGCAAGTGATCGTGATCATCGACGCATCCAGCGCCGGATTGGCTTCCAGAAAAGCCTGCTCAACCACCTTGGCGGGAACTTTCACAGATTTCGGAAGATTTAAAAAAACATATGGAATCTTAATACTTTCATAGGCTTGCCGTGATGCGGCAAAGTAGAAATGCGCCGTCATTCCGACGCAGCGGCCATGTTTCTTCCATTCATACCAGGCCAACCCGCCCGACCCCATGATATCTGCCATGGCCGCCGTTTCGGCGCGGGACGGATCGCGTTCGACGGTGTGGCAATAGCTCGGCCAGCCGCTTTCATATTGCGGCCAAAGCCCGTGCAGGGTGAAGCTGTGGTCATGGCGCGGATCACATTGATCATCCCCCCGCGCATCGCCTTCCAATCTACAATATGTAGGCGACCAACCAAGCGACAACACAAAATAGTCGAAATCTCCCGGTGCTTCCCCCTCGGCAAAGGCTTGTGACGCGAGTAAAATCAATGCCAGGATCAGACGCATTTTCTCTTTTCTCCGTGACCGAAGGCGACTATATAGCCGATCAACTTCCCCGAAAACGAGGAAAGGCGGCCAAAAGGGTCGCAGCCGTTTTCCCGGCGCGAGAGAGATTTGTAAAGGAGTGATCCGATGAGCAAACCGCTAATGGCCAAGGCAACCGCAGTCTGGCTGGTGGATAACACAACCCTGAATTTCCGCCAGATCGCGGAATTCTGCGGCTTGCACGAGTTGGAAGTGCAGGGCATCGCCGATGGCGATGTCGCCGTTGGCGTTAAGGGCTTTGACCCTATCGCCAATAACCAGCTTGACGCCTCCGAACTCGACAAGGCCCAAGCCGATCCAAATCACAAGCTGAAGCTGAAATTCATCGCCTCTGCCGTGGGCGAAGAAAAACGCCGTGGCCCGCGCTACACACCATTGTCCAAGCGTCAGGACAGGCCGGCGGCAATCCTCTGGCTGGTCAAGTTTCACCCGGAACTGGCCGATTCGCAGATCGGCAAACTGGTGGGGACGACCAAACCGACCATTGCCACGATCCGCGAACGGACCCATTGGAACATCAACAACATCACGCCGATTGATCCCGTGGCCCTGGGCCTTTGCCGCCAGTCCGAACTCGATGCGGCGGTTCAGAAGGCAGCCAAGAAGAAGAATACCGACGGAGCGGTCATGTCCGATGACGAACGCCGCAAGCTGGTGTCAACCGAACAGTCACTGGGCACGACGGTCGAGACCAAAATCCCCTCCGCCATCGCGGGGCTGGAGAATTTCACCCTTAGCGGCAAGGACGATGACGACGAGGAAGAGAAATCGGCCAAGGATTATTCGAACGCCGACAGTTTCTTCAACCTGCCTGAAGAGGATGAAGACGAAGAAGGCAGCGACAAATAATCGCTCCGCAAGTCAAATGCGAGAAAAGCACGGCCACATGGCCGGGCTGTAGAGCAAATATCCGATCAGATAGCCCGCCGTGCCTTGAGCGCGGCCGATATGGTGCCATCGTCGAGATAGTCCAGTTCGCCACCAATGGGCACGCCTTGGGCCAGCGTGGTGACGGTGACACCGGAGCCGTCGAGCCGGTCGGCGATATAGTGGGCAGTGGTTTGGCCATCGACGGTGGCATTCAGCGCCAGAATGATTTCCCCTATGCCTTCGCTTTGGACCCGCGACAGCAGATGCGGGATACGCAGATCGTCGGGGCCGACGGCATCCAGCGCCGAAAGTGTCCCCCCCAGCACATGATAGCGCCCTTTGAAAGCATGTCCCCGTTCCATCGCCCAGAGATCGGCCACATCCTCGACCACGCAAATCTCGCCGGTGGCGCGTCGGTCGTCGCGGCAGATGTCGCAGATGTCAGCAGTGCCGATATTGCCGCAGGTGGCGCATTCGCGGGCGGTCGTGGCGACCTCGGCCATGGCG